>JALOPA010000197.1 GCA_025454125.1 Thermodesulfobacteriota bacterium | reverse complement strand
CTCAGGTTCACGGAAAAGCTGGCATCCGGCGTCTTGAAACTGAGGTAGGGAACGTGGATCTTCCCCTTTTCCAAAAAGGAGCGAAAGTCGAAGGTCATGAACCTGAGGGAATAATTTTTCGTTCGACCTTTGTGCTGCACCGCGAACCGAGGGGAATCGACAAGGATCTTGCCGCTGACTTTTGCAGCCGTCTCGTTCGTTGCCTCGACGCGCAGCTGGGCCTCGCATCTCCCGCTCCTCACAGGGAGTTCCTCGGGGAAAGGGATCCACCCAAGAGGCATTTTTCCGGTCTCCAGAGAGAAATCCACCGAAGGTCCCTTCCCCTCTTTTTGGTCCTGGGTGATCACCCCCTGGAGGCGGAAGGGCGTGCTCTCCCTCCTAAGCCGTGCCTCCCCCTGGCCCTTCACGTTCAAGGTCCCGGCGTCAGCTTTTTTCATTTCAAAGTTCAGATTCACCAACCGAATGGGAAAATGCCTGATGAACAAAGACCCCTTGTTCATGGTCAGGGAGTCCAGAGTGGGGAGGGCAACCAGAGCAAAGGGGCCGGGGCCCTCGGACGGTGAAAGATCAATGACCGGTCTATGCATGTGAAGGCTTTTCGGCACCAGGCGGCCTCTCAAGAGCTGATAAGCGTCTGCGAAGATGATGGCTTCCGACGCACGGATGCTTCCAAAGCCTTCTTTTTGGTGCGCTTCAAAATCGTAGGCCCTGATGCCGAGACCGTTCCACATATAGAGTTCAATAGTCTCGATGCTGATCCGGTACCCTGTCATTTCGGAGAGACGGTCCAGAAGAGCCTTTTGCACAGCGGGCTTCTGCACAAGGGAGTTGGCGAATAGGACAAGAGAAACGAACAGAAGAAAAAGGAGAGTAGGCAGAACAACAACAGATCTCAACTTCCCGGATCGAATCGCCCGAAATCGTCCTGCCGAGCGTTGCGGCGAGGACCAGGGAGTTGAATCGTCACTTGGCTTGATCATCTCGGAGCATGCGGTTCTTGATGAACATGATCCTGTATCCGGCCGTGAGGTTGGTCGAAACGGCCAAGGTCAGCAGGACCAGTTTAAGGAGCAGGATTCCCACAACAGGAATGGAACCCAGCAGGGACCCAATGATCAAAAGGATGATGCGCTCGGGCCTCTGCATCATGCCTGCCTTGCATTCCATTCCCAGCCCTTCTGCCCGGGCTCTGGTGTAGCTCACCATGAAAGATCCGGCAATGGCGAGAATGATCATCATGACGGTCCACGGGCTGGCCTCCGGAGACCCGGTCGCCTGCAAATGGATCAAGAACGGGCGACCTCCGGCAAAGTAGTAAGCCAGCCCGATGAACAGGAACATGTCGCTGTAGCGGTCCAGGGTGCTGTCGAAAAAGGCGCCAAAGGCGCTTTTCGTGTTGGTCTGTCGTGCGATTCGGCCGTCCAGGGTATCACAGATCCCTGCCAGAACAACGACCCACGCCGCCCAAAAAAAACTCCCGTGGCCGTAGACCAGTCCGGCCGCCATGCTCAGGAGAAGCCCGGCAATGGACAGGATGTTGGGGTGAACCCCAGCGCGAGCAAACAAGTCGGCTATGGGCCCCACAATCTTGAAATATCGTTCGCGGTTTTTTGTGCTGATCAACTCGAATGAAGCCATTGTGCAATTCTCTCAAGCAGTTGGCGCTTTGGAGCGTCCGGGTGCACCCACCTTACCAAAGGAACGGGGTTTTGTCAAAAGTCTCGTGCAGCAGATTCCACGACAACTCCTCTCCCTCCCCCATCAGAGACGATGTCGCAATGTCATTTCGAGGCGAGCCGGATTTCTCCCCCGCCTTTCGCCGGGGTCGAAATGACACAAAATACGCGCCTCCGTTATTGCGATAAAGCCTCTCAAGGGGGAGGGGACCCTAGGGTTGTCGTGCAAGCGGGTTAGAGGGGGTTGGTGATGAACTTGGTGGCGCGGATGGCCTCGCCGACTTTGCCCGTGAAAAGCTCGAAAAGGGGGATATCCAATTGAGGAGGATCATAGGGTCGGCTCTCGGTTCTCCGCAGTTTTTCCCTTTTGGCCAGGACCTTGAGAAGCAGGAGGTCGTTGGAACCGTAGCGCGGTTCCTGGCGTTTCCCTCCCAGTTGATAGGCGAAGGTGATGAGGGCGATGGCCGTGACGGCATTCCGGTCGCGGCCGTAGTCGCGGAGAGCGATGTCCACAGCGCATGCCCGATCAAGGATTTCTTCGGGAAGGTCCTTGAGTCTTGTTTCGCGGCCGAACTCCGTGGCGAGCCACTGGAGGTTCTCTTTTCCGATGAGGGTGACCACGTCCATAGGGGCAGCATAGTCTGCCAGACTCGAGAAATCAATTCTGAAACACTCCTCGCATCGCGGGTTTTTCCATTGACTTGGAAGCCTCTCCTGTTATACAATTCTCTTGAAATTATAAGGGCCTATCTTAGAAGGGATGGGCCTTTTTTTGTGCTCAAGAGGCGCGCCAACATTCAAAGGGGGAAACAAGGATGGGCAAAGACAACGTGATCTTTCTTGAGGTTATCGAGTGGTTTGACGAGACAGGCAAAGAGCTCGTGCACCGGATACCGGAGAAAGGGTCGGGGGAAATAAAGTACGGAGCTCAGCTTACGGTCCGGGAAAGCCAAGCAGGGGTGTTTTTCTACAAAGGCAAGGCCATTGAGGCTTTCGGCCCCGGCCGGCACACGCTCAAGACCGCCAACATCCCGGTTTTGACCAAGATCGCCAGCATCCCGTGGGGCATGACCAGCCCGCTCCGGGCTGAAGTCTACCTGGTCAACATGAAGGTGTTCCCCAATCTCAAGTGGGGAACCAGAGACCCTGTGGCCTTCAAGGACGCAGAACTCGGGCTCATCCGGCTGCGCGCCTTCGGAGTGTTCAACCTTCAGGTCTTGCAGCCCGTTCTCTTCATCAACCGGCTCGTGGGCACCCAGGGAGTCTACACCACCGAGGAGATCGAGGAGTACCTCAACCGGGTCATTGTCTCCAGGTTCAATGACTACATGGGCGAAACCATCGACACGATTTTGAATCTCCCTTCCAAATACGATCAGCTCTCTCAGTCGCTCGTGCAGAGGCTCAAGGAAGACTTCAGCCATTTCGGTCTGGGGTTGACCCACCTCTATATCAATGCCATCACGCCCCCGGCCGAAGTGCAGCAGGCCATTGATGACCGCTCGCGCATGGGGGTTTTCAAGGACATGAATAAGCTCCTTCAAATGAAGGCGGCCATGGCCATGGAAAAAGCTTCAGGCACCGAGGGAGCAGGCTCGGGCATGGGCATGGGCATGGGCGTGATGATGCCGGCCATGTTCGCTCAGTATTTCGGCGGGGCAGGCGGCCAGCAGGGCCAAGCCGCTCAAACAGCGGTCTGCTCCGAATGCCAGAATCCCATTCCCGCGGATTCGAAGTTCTGCCCCAAGTGCGGGCACCAGCAGCTCATTTTCGAGCAGTGCGAGAAGTGCGGCAAAAATTTGCCTCCCACCGCTAAGTTCTGCTCCCGGTGCGGCCACGCCGTGGAGGAAAAGGCGGGGCCCAGGGTCTGCCCCAAGTGCAAATACCAGAATCTGGCAGAGTCCATCTTCTGCAACCAATGCGGGGAGAAGCTGGGATAAGAAGGTACAAGGTGCAAGGGACAAGGTGTAAGGTTTAAGGTGGGCGGTACCCGGGCCAATGGAGCGTGTCCACAGCCCTTTCAATCAGGTTTTCCCGTGAACCTTGTGCCGTGTACCTTGCACCAACCCGTTCCTGGGAAAATCTCTTAGGTCCAAAGACAGGTTTCTTTATGCTGAAAAGCCCCCACCTACTGATTGAGCACCAATGTCCCCAGTGCGGGGCTCCGGCCACGCTGGAAGAGACGGAGCGTCTCTTCACCTGTCCCTTTTGCAGGGTGAAGTCGTACCTGGTGACCCGGGATTACTTTCGATACATGCTCCCCCACGCCGCCCCTGCAGGCAAGTCCCTGCTCTTTCTCCCTTACTGGCGTTTCAAGGGAAGCTTTTTCGTCTCCCTGCCCGGGGGCATAAAACACCGGATTGTGGACGTAAGCCAGCAGGCCGTATCTTCTCCCTTGTTTCCCGCTTCCCTGGGCCTTCGCAGCCAAACCCTGAAGCTTCGATTTGTTTCGCCTGAGAATGAGGGCGTTTTTCTGAAGCCGACGGTCTCGTCCAAGGAGCTTCTGCGCCTTGCGGAGGAGACGTTCACTTCGACGACCAGGGAACCCATGTTTGCAAAGACTTTTGTCGGCGATTGCCTGAGCCAGATCTACTCTCCTTTTTACGTAACCGACAAAGTCTTTGATGCGGTTCTCAACCGTCCGGTTTCTTCGGCGCTGCCTGCAAATTTTGACGCTTCAACCATGGAAGGAGGCAAACCGGACTGGCGAATCGAGTTTGTTCCCAGCCTTTGCCCCAACTGCGGGTGGGACCTGGAAGGGGAAAAGAACGCCCTGGCCCTTTCCTGCAAGAACTGCAACTCCCTCTGGATGAACAAGGGAAAAGGTTTTACCAAACTGGAGTTCGGCGTGTTTCCTACTGAGACGCCGGATTCGGTTTACTTCCCTTTCTACCGCATCCGGGCTGAGGTTTCGGGAATCCAGCTCGCGTCCTACGCAGATCTCGTGAAAACAGCCAACATGGCCAAGGTGGTTCAGGAGGGCTGGGACGAGAAGCCCTTCCGCTTCTGGACCCCTGCCTTCAAAATCAGACCTCAGGATTTTCTCTTTTTCTCACGCAACGTGACCCTTTCCCAACCTCCCAAGCAGTATGTGGCGCAGCTTCCTGAGGGAGAAGTCCTTCCTGTGACCATGCCTTTTCAGGATGCCGTGGAAAGCCTGAAAATCAATCTGGCCAGTTTCATCAAGCCGCCCAGCATGCTGCGGGTGCTCGACACCGTGGAGATCAAGGCGAAAAGCCTTGTTCTCGTCTACATCCCTTTCCAGAAAACAGGCAAGGAGCTCTTCCAGCCCGACTTCAATCTCAGGACGAACCAGACACTGATTCAGTACGCCAAGCATCTCTAGATTCTGGGATTCTGGAATTCAGGAATTTAGGGATTCTGGAATTCTGGAATTGGGGGATTCCGGGCTTTCTCAATTCCTTAATCCCAGAATTCGCAATTCCAGAATCCCTTAATTGCTCTCTTGCAAATCCCGCCGAGAGATGTCACTATTTCTGAAATCCACTGATTCATCAACCAAACAGAGACATGACCATCAGATTAGGAATTGACTTCGGAACGACGCGCACCGTTGTAGCCGCCCAGGATGACGGCAACTACCCGGTGTGCACATTCTCGCGGGAAGGAGAGGTGAAAGAATACATTCCCACCTTGGCAGCGGTCCAGGCCGGGATCCTTACTTCGGCTGGGATGCGGCGGATCGCCTCAATCAGCCCGAAACGTACGTCCTTCGCTCCATGAAGCGCA
>JALOPA010000196.1 GCA_025454125.1 Thermodesulfobacteriota bacterium | reverse complement strand
TCACTCTTCGGAATTTCGGGTGCCTTGCATCTGGACATTTTTGAGCAGCTTGCAAAAGAAGTATTTTTAGACCATGTCCCAGGGTGACTTTTGGGAATATTCGCCATCCGTTTCAAAAGGCTAGAATGGCTCTAGGTCGTGGGGGTAGGGAATATGGCGATTGACGTCAGCGAGTATCGAGGGTGTTGGGTGTTTGTGGAGCAGAGCCACGGGAAACCTGTGCGTGTGTCCCTTGAGCTCTTGGGAAAGGGGAAGGAACTGGCCGAGAAGCTGGGCGTACAACTGACGGCCATCGTGCTGGGCGATGCGCTGGGTTCTCTGCCGCAGGAACTCATTGCCTGCGGGGCCGAGAGAGTCCTGGTAGCCGACGATCCAATGTTGAAAGAGTACAGGACGGAGGTCTATGCAGACATCGTTGCCGGTGCGGTGATCGAGAGGAAGCCGGAAGTGCTTATTGTTGGGGCCACACCCATTGGCAGGGATCTGGCCCCGCGATTGTCTTTTCGCCTGAATGCGGGATGCACGGCCGACTGCACGGGTCTGGACATCGATCAGGAAAATAGACTGTTTGTCTCCACACGCCCTGCATTCGGCGGCAATGTGGTGGCCACCATCATCTGTCCGAACCACAGACCTCAGATGGCCACGGTGAGACCCGGGGTCATGCCCTTGCCGGAGAAAGATACGGCCAGGAGCGGAGAGGTGGTACCGCTCAAGGTCCAGATCAAGGAGGAGGATATTCAGGTCAAAATCCTCGAGAGTGTGGAGGCGGAAGGCGAAGGGGTGGCCATTGAAGAGGCGGAGCGCGTGATCTGTGTGGGCATGGGCGGCGCGGACGCGGAAACGTTTGCGATGGTCCGGGAACTGGCGGGGCTTCTCTATGCGGAGGTTGGGGCCACCCGACTCGCTGTGGAGACTGGACTGCTCACCCATGATTCACAGGTTGGGCAGACCGGAAAAACCATTCGGCCTGATCTGTACATGGCGTGCGGAGTATCAGGAGCCGTGCAGCACACCGCCGGCATGACCGGATCCAAGTTGGTCATTGCCATCAACAAGGACCCGAAGGCGGAGATTTTTAACTATGCCGACTTCGGCATTGTCGGTGATTTGAGCAAGGTGCTGCCCGCCATCATCGAAGAGCTCAAGGCCCTGCGTGGCTAGCAGATGAGTCGAAAAGTGGACATCTGATTCAAATCTACCACAGAGGCACAGAGGGCACAGAGAGGCTTGTTATTTTTCGTCTATCGGGACTTGCCCGCCGGACAGTTAGGAGGGGGTACCGATAGACGAAAATAGCGCCCCTGAAGACTCGTAACGAATCATGGGCTGGTGATCGTGTTTATCTTGGAGCAGAGCATTTCTGTTTGTCCCGCCTGTGGCGGGACAAACAGAAACTCTTCTCTGCGTCCACCGTGCCTCCGTGGTGAAATACTATTCTGAAGAGCGACGGTCAGGGCCAAAAACGAAATGAAATCACCCGCAGAATCCATCCGTGCCTATATTCGAGCGAAGGACCAAAACCGCCCTTACCTGATGAGACACGCCTTTTCCGAAGCCGCCACGCTCAACATGATCGTGAAGACAGGGGCGATCGCCTTTCCGCCCTTTTCCAAAGGTATCCAAGTCATCACCGAGGTTCTGGTCCGCCGGTTCGCGGAGGCTTATGAGAACGTTTTTACCTTTTGCCTGGGGGATCCGCCAAGACAGGATGCGGGGAGTTACACGTGCAAGTGGATGGTCGGCATGTCGGAGAAAGGAACCGGCGCGGTGCGCGCCGGGTGCGGCCGCTACGACTGGCTGTTCGGAGCGCATGAGCCTTTCTTGACCCGTGAGCTCACGATCACCATTGAATTCATGCAGATCCTTCCCTCGGAAACTCTGGAGCCGATCATGAACTGGCTCTCCGGGCTGCCCTATCCGTGGTGTCCTGTTCAGACAGCGGTCGCGAGTGCGCCAGGGGTCGAGGGTTTGGATGTGATTCTGGGCTACCTTTGCGGGAAAGGCTAGAGGTGTGGGTGGGATCCGCAGCCATCGAAGGTGAAAAAAGAGGCTAAACCGCCCCTTGAGGGGCGAAAAAGCATACAACGTCAATGGAACGATAAGAGGAGGAATCTAGATGGTTGCTTACAGTAAGGTGTTCATCCCCTACGGGGGCTATTACTCGACTCCCTTCTGCCGCTGGCAGGGGAGCATGCAGCACGACAATTCGGCAAGCCTGGGAGCGATGACCGCGAGAAGATGGTTCCTGGAGAAGAGGAAAATCGATCCCACGGTGATCGACTACCTGTTCTTCGGGACTACCGTTGCCCAGAACCACTGGATGCACGCTCACAATTGGGCCGGAGCCATTCTCACGGACGACAAAACATTTGTGCCCGGTCTTTTTGTCATCCAGGTCTGTTCCACGTCGACGACGATCCTCGGACTCGCTGCGAAGGACATTGAACTCGGCGTGTATGAAGTGGCCTACGGCCTCATGACCGACCGCTGTTCCAACGGGCCCCACACGACCTGGGCCGATCCGCTCGGTCCAGGCGGCCAGCCGGACAGGGAGGACTGGAACATGGACAACTTCGGCGGGACCCCTCGCCATCGCGCCGCCATGGTGGAGACGGCTGAAAACGTGGCCAAGGAAGTGGGCATCACCAAGGAAGAGTGCGACGCCCTGGTGCTGAGGCGGTACGCTCAGTACATGGAAGCCCTGGCCAATGACAGAGCCTTCCAGAAGCGCTACATGTTTCCGCCTGAGGTCACGGTGAGCAAAAAGAAAACCAAGCTCGTGGAAGAAGACGAGGGATGGACGCCGACCTCAGCCGAGGGTCTGGCCAAGCTCAAGCCGGTGAAGCAGGGCGGATGTCTCAGCTTCGGGGCCCAGACCTTTCCGGCCGACGGCAACTGCGGGATCATCGTCACCACGAAGGAGAGAGCCAAGCAGCTGAGCACGGATCCCAAGACGGAAATTCAGGTCCTCTCTTACGGCTTCGCCAGAGTGAAACCCATGTTCATGCCGGCAGCTCCTGTGCCTGCTGCGGAAATGGCGCTTGCCTCCGCAGGTCTGAAAGTCGGCCAGATCAAAGCGGTGAAGACACACAATCCCTTTGCGGTCAACGACATCACCTTCGCCAGGAAAACCGGCTACGACGCGATGAAGATGAACAACTACGGGTCTTCCCTGATCTACGGTCATCCCCAGGCGCCAACCGCAGGCAGGGCCATCATTGAAATGATCGAAGAGCTCGTGCTTCTCGGCGGCGGGTACGGCCTCTTCACGGGCTGCGCAGCAGGGGACACCGCGGCCGCCGTTGTCCTGAAGGTCGGATAAGATTGGCGGGTTTCTCACCCCCCTTGCTCAATGGGAGAAAGCCCCTCGACCTTAAGCAAAGACTTCAGCTGGTTTTTAACCCTCGATGAAGGCACAAGGAAAGAAGAGGGACAAAGGGACAAAGATGCAAAGGCACAGAGCAAATGAAGGAAGGAGGTAAAAGGATAAAGAGCTTGTGTCCGTTCCTTTTTCCTTTGTCCTTCTTCCTTTTACCCTTTGAATCTTTGTCCCTGTCTTCCTGTACCCCTTTTCCCCTTTCTTGGTGCCTGTGTCCCTCATTCCCTCAGGCTGTCGGTTTCGGCCGACAGCCGTTTATTTCACCAGCACGACCACAGGAAAATCCGGAACATTGGGGGGTTTGACCGTAGTGGGAGTCTGCTGGCCTTCGGTGAGTTCCTTGACTCTCTCAGAGACGTAGAGGTCCAGCATGTTCACCGTGATGCGGCCCGTGCCCCGAAAATCCGCCTTGCCTCCAATGCCCTCCACAAGTCCCTTGGTGAAGGCTCCATTGCCCCAGTCGCTGTTTTCCAGCGAATACTGCCGGCCGGTGGAGGATGAAAAGACGATGGCCCCGTTTTCCGCTGCAGCCAACTCATTGATCACCGTGTTGACATCCATAAGGCCCCGGCGTCTAGTCTTGCCCATCAGGTTCCCGGAATGGCAGGCATCCATGAAGACCAGAACCTTGCCCGCAATGGCGGACACGGTGGCGACGATATCGGTTTGAGGGAGACCCGTGCCTTTGAGATTCCCCGGCTCCCCTTCAAAGGGAAGAAAATAAAATAATCCTTCGTTGTCGTCGAGCCCGTGGCCGGCAAAGAAGAGAACCGCCACATCGTTGCTCTTCACCTGCTTCTCTAGCCACTGCATACCCTCCAGGATATTGGCTTTGGTGGCCTGAGCATCCGTGAGCGCTTTCACCTCCACCCCACTGTAGAGCCTCCCCCTTTGATCCGTCCAGGCGCCAGCGAAGTCCAAGGCATCCTTGGCCGCCAAAAGAAGGCGCATGTCAGGCCTCTTGTACTGGCTCACTCCGACGGCCAGAACAAAGAGCCGGGGCTTGAGCGAAGCCTCCTCCCGAGGCGGGGCTCCCTTCCAGCGGAGTCGAACCGAGGCCGGCTCGCTCATGGCGTGTCGGTTCTCCGCAAGGAGAGAGATCTCGCAGTCCCTCTGCGGGATCGTGACCGCGAACTCTCCTACTCCTGCGGAGAGCTTCACACCGCTCTGGGGAGAGACAGGCCGGCCGTCCAGCAGGACCTTGGTGCTGGTGATCGGGTCCTGGCTACGGGCCGAAAAGCGAATGGTCACTGTGTCGGAGGAGACCTCTGAGCCGTCTGGGGGGGAGAGCACGGCCAGCACAGGAGGAACTTTGTTCCGGATGGAGATCGCCTCGACCTCCTTTCGGCCCGATTCCGCATTGGCGAGGCGGATGGCCTCTGCCTCGTCCCCCGTGGCCAGGATCTTGTCGATGATGTCCGGCCGCGCATAGGTGGATCGGAATCTGGATGCGGGGAAGAATTCGGCTTCACGGTCTCTTCCGTGGTTCAGATGCCAGCCGATGAGATCCTCCCCGCCAGGGGAGGCATGATAATAGCCTGAGGGCGTCCACATCACCCAACGTTTGCGGTCCTTATGGGGGAAAAGGATCAAGAGTTCTTTGCCGTCGGCGACACGATACCACCGGACCGTGCCGTCCTGCAGGCCGGCCACCAGCACCTTTCCGTTGGTGTTCAGCGTTTCGGGGTTGCTCGATAGGAGTGCCTTCCATAACTGAGTCCCGTCGCGATTGAAGAATATAAGACTTGAGGAGATGCCCAAGGCAAATCCTGAACGATCAGGCATAATGGCCAGGCTGAACGTCCTCTGAGCGGCGCCTAAGCCTATCGCCTTTCCGTCCAGTTTGGGAGAGGATGAAGATCGCCAGCCTGTGATGTTCAGCCCGTCGGTCACTGGTGGTTTTAAGGTGACTGCGGCTTTGAAACTCCCCCAGATACTGTGGGAGATATCGGTTAAAGTCCGCTCCTCCACTGAGAAGACAGCGGCCGATTTCCCTCCTGCCTGAAACTCGAACTGCACAGTGGAGCCGTCGGACGACAAGAGAA
>JALOPA010000195.1 GCA_025454125.1 Thermodesulfobacteriota bacterium | reverse complement strand
GATCACGCTCAAGGGAGAAGTGGTCTTTGAGGGCGAGAGAATCGAACGGGTTCCTGCCCATGAGATCGTGAAGAGGGGGCTGATTCACTGTCCCGAAAGAAGAAGGCCCTTTAGGGAGATGAGCGTGATAGAGAATCTCATGGCAGGCTCCTACCTTCTGAAGGATAAGAGACAGATTGAAGACAACCTCAAAAGGGTGTATGAGCTCTTTCCCATCTTGCACGGCCGATCCAACCAGATATCCGGGACCCTGTCGGGCGGGGAGCAGCAGATGCTCGCCATCGGCCGGGCCATCATGTCCATTCCGAAACTCCTGTGCATCGATGAACCTTCCACTGGGCTTGCGCCGATCATGAGAGGGGAAGTTTTTGGGAAGATCAAAGAGATCAGCGGGCTTGGAATCACCGTGCTCCTGGTGGAACAGGAGGTGAGCACGGTGTTCAAAATGGCTTCCCGGAACTACGTCCTGTCCTCAGGCAAGATCATCGCTGAAGGATCAGGAGAGCAGTTGCTCCAGAATGAAGTCATTCGCAAAACCTACCTGGGCCTATAGGGATGGTCTAACACCTGACAAGCGCTTTGACGAAAATGTCATTTCGAAGGTCGTGAGAAATCTTGTATCTCAGAGTAACTGAAAGATCTCTCCCTGCGGTCGAGATGACAACTTGTTTTTGAGCCACGATAGCTGCTTTTGCTTTGCATGGTGAATGGATTTGACCATGAGCGTGCTTTTCGAATCCGTGAACCTGAAGGGCATGGCCTTACGAAACCGGTTCGTACGTTCCGCCACGTACGACGGGTGCGCGGAAAGAAACGGCCATGTCTCCCAGAAACAACTCGAGATGTTTGGCGATCTCGCGCGGGGCGGTGTAGGACTCATCATCACGGGCATCACCACCGTGCACCCTTCAGGGCAGATTTCACCTTTTCAAAATTCCCTTTCCAGCGATGAGTGCATCCCCGGGTTCAGGAAGCTGTCGGAAATCGTGCATGATGAAGGCGCAAGAATCGCAGTTCAGTTGTTTCATGCGGGACGAGAGACGGCAAAGACATATCCGCCTCAACGAAAAGAAGCCTTGGCTCCGTCGCAGATCACTGACGATCCCAACTTTCAGGCGCAACACAGGGCCATGACAGAGGAGGAGATATGGGAGATCGTCCGGGCTTTCGGCGATGCTTCGAGAAGGTCCAGGGAAGCGGGTTTTGATGCCGTTCAACTGCACGCGGCCCACGCCTATTTGTTGAGCCAGTTCCTTTCCCCCTTTACCAACCGCCGCGCCGACCCATGGGGCGGGAATCTTGAAAACCGTCTCTGCCTTCACCACGAAATCTACCGTGACATACGGGCAAAGGTGGGTGAGGACTTTACGGTGATCGTGAAAATCGGGGTCGAGGATTGCTTTCCCGGCGGACTGGAATACGGTGAAGGAAAGCGAGCCGCCCAATACCTCGCAGAGTGGGGATTTGATGCTCTGGAGATCAGTTCCGGACTAAGGGGCAAAGGATATGAAAACAGCGAGTTCCGGCCCAGCATCAGCAAACTGGAGCGCGAGGCTTATTTCAGGGAATGGTGCAGGGACATACGACAGAGCGTGAGTGTCCCGGTCATGATGGTGGGCGGCCCAAGAACCCTTGATCTCATGGAACAGGTGATCGACCAGCATGAGGCGGATTTCGTTTCCCTCAGCCGGCCGCTGATCAGGGAGCCGGGGATTATTAACGACTGGAAGAACGGGGATCGGCACCGGGCAACGTGCATCTCCTGCAACAAATGTTTTGATGCGCTGCTCAAAGGAGAACCGTTGCATTGCGCAATGAAGGAGACGGAAGGAGGGTAGACGGCTATGGACATTCAGAGAGTCTTCATTGTTGGTTCGGGATTGATGGGAAGCGGAATTGCCCAGGTCTGCGCACAGCGCGGTCTCGATGTCGCTCTTTATGACATCGATGGTGAGGCCCTGAAGAGGGCTCTAAAGAGCATCGAGTGGTCGGTGGGGAAGTTCGTGGAAAAGGGGGAACTCAAAGAAGAGAAAGGCACCATCATGGGCCGGATCAAAACCGCTTCTGATTTTTCCGAGGCAGGCACATGTGGGCTACTCATTGAGGCGGTGTTCGAGAATATCGATCTCAAGAAAGAAATCTTACAGAAGATGGACGGGCTCGCCCGCCCTGAAGCTCTTCTAGCCAGCAACACCTCCTCGATTCCGATCACGGAACTGGCTGTTGGCATCAAGAAACCGGAGCGCGTCCTCGGGCTCCACTTCTTCAGTCCCGTGCCCATGATGCAAGCCGTCGAGGTGATCCGAGGCCAGTCCACCAGCGATGAAACCATGGTTCGAGGGAAGCAATTTGTGGTGCGCATCGGCAAAGAGCCGATCATGGTGAACAGGGATGTGGCGGGGTTCGTGATCAACCGCATCAACTTCCCTTCTACCATGGAAGCCATGCGTCTGGTCGAGGAAGGGGTCACCACAGTGGAGGACATCGATAAGGGACTAAGGCTGGCCTCGGGAAGAAGGATGGGCATTTTCGAGACGGGTGACATGGTAGGTCTCGATGTTACCTATGGTGCTCTGATGTCCATGTACAAGGAGACAGGCGACCCTCGATGGTTTCCTCCCATGATCCTGAGGAG
The DNA here is from genome assembly GCA_025454125.1 of Thermodesulfobacteriota bacterium. Next base: position 2,798 of record JALOPA010000195.1, on the reverse strand, counting down.
GAAGGTCAAGTCAGGAGAGCTGGGCCGAAAGACAGGCAAGGGATGGTATGAGTACGACACAGAGGGTCGAAAAAAATCGCAGTAAACAAGTGACGAGTGCGCCAGAGGCGCATAAATGACAAGTGACAAAAGAGCAGTGACAAGTAACAAGTCACAAGTGACGAGTAAGGAGAAAAAGAAGTCAACTCGTTACTCGTCACTTGTCACTTTCCTTCAGTAGCCTATTGGAAAGGGATTGGCGTGGCTGATCACTTCAAAGTAAACCGGAACGACATCTTCTTCATCCTGAAGAACCAGCTCAACTACGGGTCGCTCTGCTCTCTCGCACGGTACAGGGACTTGAAGGAAGAGATGTTGGATATGGTGGTCTCGGAGGCCATCACCCTGGCCAGAGAAGTCGTGGATCCACTACAGGCGATCGGCGAAAAATGGGGAGTAAAGTTCGAAAGAGGACAAGTCTCCTGCCCGCCGGAGTTCAAAAAGACCTTCAAACAATTCGGGGAAGATGGCTGGATCGGGCTTTCCAGGGACACGACCTACGGCGGACAAGGCTTTCCCCACATGATGCGAATTGTGGTCAACGACCTGATGTATGGGGCATGCCAGGCCTTCAACATGGCCCCCAGTCTCACCCACGGCGCAGCCCATCTTATTGAAAACTTTGCATCCGAGAACCTGAAAAAGCTCTTTGTCCCCAGGATGTTTGGCGGCGACTGGGCAGGAACCATGTGCCTCACCGAACCGGATGCAGGATCGAATCTTGCACACATCCGGACCACTGCCTGTCCGGAGGGAGATCACTACAGGATCAAAGGCTCAAAGATCTTCATCTCCTGGGGGGATCACGACCTCACCGAAAACATCATCCATCTCTTGTTGGCCCGCATAGAAGGCGCCCCGGACGGTGTGAAAGGAATTTCTCTCTTCATCGTTCCCAAGATCAAAGTGAATCCCGACGGCTCCCTTGGAAAACCGAATGATGTGCTCTGTGATAGGGTGGAAGAGAAGTTGGGACTTCATGCCTCTCCAACCTGCGAACTGAACTTCGGCGGTCATGACGACTGCATCGGGTTTTTGTGCGGAGAGGAGAATCAGGGGCTTTCCCACATGTTCCAGATGATGAACGCGGCTCGCATCAACACGGGTGTCAGCGGCATGACCCTGGCCAGTACGGCCTATCTCAACGCCCTTGCGTACGCCAAGGGTCGTATTCAGGGACAGGATGTGGCCAGTCGAAAGCCCGGCTCTGTGCCCATAATCGATCATCCCGACGTTCGCCGTATGTTGCTCTGGATGAAAGCCGTGGTGGACGGCATGCGATCCATGATTTACACAGGGGCATTCTGGTCGGACCTCGCCCGGGAACTTCCTCAGGGCAGTGAAGAGCAGCGTCACTACCAGAACCTTTTGGATTTCATCACCCCCGTCATCAAGGCCTATTGCTCGCACATGGGGTTCAGGGTGTGTGAGACGGCGCTGCAGTGCCTCGGAGGGTACGGCTACACAAAGGACTATCCCATCGAGCAGTATCTGAGGGATGCCAAGATCATGTCCCTCTATGAGGGGACCAATGGGATCCAGTCCCTGGACCTGATGGGACGCAAGATGAAGGCGAGCCATGGAGCGCTCTTCAACGCCTACAGGGAGGAACTTGAACGATTCTGTGTGAAATACGAACAGGAAGCTGGACTCGGCGGGGAAGTGCGGACCTTGTACAATACGGGAAAGAGGTTGACGGAGGTGGCGCTGCAAATGGCGGAAAGCATGAAGTCGGATCCTCTCCAGTGGGCTTCCTACACCTTTCCCGCCCTCATGTGTTTCGGGGATGTCACCGTGGCTTGGCGTCTTCTGGACCTGGCTCGCATCGCTCAGCACATGATAGATGAAGGCAGGGGGGCTCCGTTTTATGCAGGAAAAGTCATGCAGGTCTCCTATTTCGTAGGAACCACGCTGCCGCTGACCATGGCTCGCCTGGACACATGCATCCGAAGCGGGCGTGAGATTGTGGAAATGCCCAATGAAGCCTTCTAAAGTCTTTAGACGAAAACCCATTCAAAAAGGACACGGAGTGCTTGTCTGGGAATCTAAAGGAGTTAGAAATCATGAAGAAGCAGCTAAACGAGGTCGTCGTCATTGACGGTGTAAGAACCGCTTTCGGGAAGGCCGGAGAAAAGGGCATGTTCTGGAAAACCCGGGCTGACGACCTGGCGGTTGCCCTTCTCAAGGCCCTGATTCAAAGAAACCCCAAGGTCCGGCCGGACATGATCGAAGACAGCATCTGGGGGGCCACCAATCAAGTCAAAGAGCAGGGAGGAACGATCGGCAGGGCGGTTCCTATGCTTGCGGACTGGGGGTGGAACGTGCCGGGCTGTTCCATCGATCGCATGTGCGCCAGCGGGCTCACGGCAATCGGCTTTGGTGTAGGGTACATTGCCACAGGAATGGCGGATTGCATGCTGACAGGGGGTGTGGAACACATGGGTCACGTGCCCATGGGGTTCATGCGTGATCCCCACCCGCGGCTTGAGGAGGTGATGGGGGGACCATCGGCTTTCAACATGGGCATGACCGCAGAGAATATTCACGACCGGTTCCCGGAATTCACCAGGCAGATGGCTGACCGATACGCCTTCTCATGCCAGCAAAAGGCGAATCAGGCCGTTCAGGCCGGCAAGATGAAACCGATGATCGTTCCCATCGAGATCGAAAAGACTGATGGGACCAGGGGGGTGGTTGACAAAGATCAGCAACCCAGGCCGGAGACCAGCCTGGAATCCCTGGCGGGTCTCAAAGCGGTT
>JALOPA010000194.1 GCA_025454125.1 Thermodesulfobacteriota bacterium | reverse complement strand
CTGCAATCAGACCGGCAATGCGCCTCAGGTCTTTTTCAGTTTTCTCAGGGACTTTTTCCATATTCAAACCCTATTCCGAGTTCAATGTTTTTCAAGCGTTTGGCGGAGCTTTAGCAAGCCCCGGTGAATCCTCATTTTTGCCGCGCTGAGTGAAAGCCCGAGAGCCTGGGCGACCTCACTTACGGAAAGCCCTTCGTGAAACCTCAACAGCAGAGCCTCCCGGTAATCGACCGGCAGCGTCTGAAGCCCCTTCAACACCTCTTGGCTGTCGATTCGATCCACCATCCTGTCATCCTGTTCGATGTCCACCGAAAAGTTGTCTTTCGGTTCATAGGATTCCACTGGAGACCTCTTTGCCCTCCGAAGGAAATCCCGGGCCAGGTTCAAGCCCATGGTGTACAGCCATGGAAAGAACGAGGCAGCGGGGTCGAACTTCTCCAGCTTCTCATAAGCCTTCACAAACGTTTCCTGAGTGAGGTCAAGGGCATCCTGTTCTGAACCTGTCATTCGCAACATCAGATTGTAGATAGGCTTCTGGTAACGTTTCACGAGAAGCGCGTACGCATCGACATCCCCGGAGAGGATTTCATACACAAGGGTTTCTTCGCCAGAAGCCATTCCTTATCTTCTTTCCATCGAGATCGCTGCCCTATTATTGAAACCCCTCCAATATGGTTTACGGCGCAGGAGGCCTTTTGGTCACAGATGGGGCAATGACGAACACAGAATTCTTCTTCCCGAACCCGTCGTCTTCGGTCATTGGAGCTTCAGGGTCACAAACCCAGTCTTTTCCATTAATCACGAACCCATATCGGTAAACGCCCGGAGAAAGATCAAGTTGAATAGACCACTCGTCGCCCTTGCGCTGCAAACAGTGCGATTCAAGCGACCATCCATTGAAATCGCCGCTTAAGCATACGGAATCATGTTGCCCGATGAAAACGAAGGTCACGAGCGCCCCCTCCTCCGGTTCCGGCGCTCTCGCGACTGGCATGCAGGCCGTTAACCCTGCTCCTAAGAAAAGCATGGCCATCAGGGAAAAGGCCCTCCAAAACTGCCGGCGGATCATCGGCAAGTCAATCACTCCTGCGCTCAATCTGCTTGCGGTACGCCCTGTTTTAGGGAAGGCGTCGCGTAGGTCTCGACAAAAGAGGTTTTTTTCTCGGGACGGGTCGAGAATGGCCCTGTGGATCATCCATGCGCCCCCATGTTTCCTTGCTCAGACATCGAAGGTGATGCGGAGGATATTGCCTTCGTTGGTGACCCTCAGGTTGCCCGCTGTCTTTCGAAAAACGTGGAGCATGGGCAGATTCCCGGGCAGGACTTCGGCACTGATCTTCCGGATGCCCCCGGCGATGGCGAGCTTGATCAGGTATTGCAGCATAAAGGTGCCGATGCCCTGGTCCTGGTAGTCGTCGCGCGTCATGAAGGCGACATTGGCGGAGTTTGTATCCTTCTCCAGAAAGTAGGCGGCCACGGAGACGATCGCCTCCTCCTTCGGCCAGCCCTGCAGGGCGACAAGGGCCATTTGGTTCTCGTAATCCACGTTGACCATGGGCTGGGCCTTGCGATGGGGCAGATCCCGTATGGGGGAGAAGAAACGAAACAAACGCGACTCAGGGGAAAGGTCATAGAACATCTCCCGGAGCTGATCCTCGTCACTGGCGATGACCGGCCGGATGAAGACGTTCTCTCCGTTCTTCAATTGAAAGTTGGTCTCCAGTTCGATGGGATAGGGTCGCTCCGGCAGCATCTGGTCCTGGAAGAGGTAGTTGTTTTTCTTGGCCGCTGCCAGCAGGGACTCCCGGAAACTGGGGTGGGAGATCGATATCAACGCCAGGGTCCGTTCGCGGATCGTCTTGCCGTGCAGGTAGGCGATCCCCCACTCGGTGACCACGTAATGAACGTCGCCTCGGGTGATCACCACACCCGCGCCCTCGGCCAGGTGGGGCACGATCCGCGTGTATCGGCCGCCGGGGGTCACGGACGGGAGAGCGATGATCGACCGCCCCTCGGGCGCCAGGGCCGCACCGCGAGCGAAATCCGCCTGGCCGCCGATGCCGGAGTAGAACCGATAGCCAAGGGAATCCGAGTTGACCTGGCCGGTGAGATCCACGGTGAGAGCGGAGTTGATCGCCGTCATCTTGTGGTTCCGGGCGATGGTGAGCGGGCTGTTGGCGTACTCCGTCGGGTGAAACTCGAAGATGGGGTTGTTGTTCAGGAAGCGATACATGGAGGTGCCGCCCATGGCGAAGGTGGCGACGACCTTGTTGGGATGGATCGACTTGTGAGAGCAGTCGACGACGCCATCGCGGATCAGGTCAATCAGGCCGTCTGAGATCACTTCGGAGTGGACGCCCAGGTGTCTCTTGCGCGTCAGGTAGCGGCAGACCGAGTTCGGAATCGCGCCGATTCCGATCTGAATCGTTGCACCGTCCTCCACGAGTTTCGAGACGTGGTAACCGATCTTGTCCGCCACCTCGCCCTGCGGCTCGTAGGTGTACTCGACGATGGGCTCTGCGTGTTCCACGAAAAAGTCGATCTCCTCCACGTGGATGAAGGAATTGCCGAGCACCCGCGGCATGTGCGGGTTCACCTGGGCGATCACCAGGCGGGCATTGTCGGCTGCCGACTTGGTCAGGTCGACCGAGATGCCGAGGCTGCAGTAGCCGAACTCGTCAGGCGGCGTGACGGTGATGAGCGCCGCATCGATGGACAGGCGCTTGGTCTTGAAGAGATTTGGAATCTCCGAGAGCATGATCGGGGTGTAGTCGGCGCGGCCCGCGGAAACCGCATCGCGCACATTGTCGCCGATGAAAAAGGCGTTGTGGCGGAAAATGCCGTCGTACTTCGGATCGACGTACGGCGCGTCGCCGAAGGTCAGGAGATGGACGATCTCGATGTCCGAAAGCGTCGGCGGCCACGCGGCCAGCTCGCGGATCAAAGCCTGGGGAGCACCGCAGGCGCTGCCGATCACGATCCGGTTGCCGGGTTTGATATTGCTGATCGCGGTGCGGGCGTCGACGACCCGCTTCTCGTAGTGCTGCTTCCAGTTTGAAATGGACACGTAGGCCTCCTTTTTTGGGGAGCCGACCCTCCGGGATCAAGATGCGATACCGGGCTTCTGAACAAGCCTCCGAGGCGCTCAGCGACAGGCACTGCCTTTTTCGGAGTCAGACTCTAGGGAATTCGGCCTTGCGGTTCAAGGGAAAAATCCGCAGGATTTCACCGTCCGGTAGCCTGCTAGAGAAGAGACCGTTGCAGGATCTGTTTCCCGCCGGCCGGAAGGCTCAACAGCATCCCGTCTTCACCGATGGTGATCGGCCCCTGGTAATACTTGCAGGCATCGCCCAGAAAGGCCGCCTTCAGGTTCGAGGCCGGGAGGGGCGGCACGATGTGGGTCAGAAGCAGGTGTCCGACCCCGGCTTCCTCGGCCATCTTGGCCGCCTCCTCCGGAGAGGTGTGGTACTGCATGATGTCGCCCAGGATTTTGGCCGTGTTGCTGCGGTTCGCCTTTTGAGCCTGTTCCCGGAGAATGCCGACCATAGACGGTTGAAGCGCCTCCTGCACCAGCAGGTCGGCTCCCCCGGCCTGCTTGCGAAGCGCTGGGCTGGGCACCGTGTCCCCGCTGATCACCACCGATCGCCCTTTGTAGTCAAAACGATAGCCCACGGCCGGCTTCACCGGTGCGTGATCAACCTCAAAGGCGGTTACCTTGAAACCCTCTGCTTCGATAAGGACCACTTCGCGTTGTCCGGGAGGGAACTGAAAAGGCTTGGCCAGACCTCCGGCGCCCGTGGGGGGCACAATTTCAGGTCCGTGATGCAGCACCCGGTATTCGGAGTCCGGAGTATAGGCGCGATTGAATCCTTCGACCACTGTTTCCACGCCGGCCGGGCCGAAGACGACAAGGGGAGAGTTGTGGGATCCTCCTGTCCATCGTTTCAGCAAAAGCTCGCCCAAATCCCCGATATGATCAGAGTGAAAATGGGTGAGAAAGACCGCTTTGACCCTTCCGGGGTTCAGCCTCATGAGTTCCATTTTCCTCTCACTGCTGGGACCGACGTCCACGACGTAAAGGTCTCGGCCGGCGATCACGGCCACGCAGGGTGAGGCACGTCTGGGATCCGGCAAAGGGGCTCCGGAGCCGCAGAGACCCACGTGCAGACCGTCCGGGAGTCCGGCCAGGACATCTCCGCTCATGTTCCGGCCGGCCATCCGTTCCACCAGCGCCATGCCGACGCTTCTCTGGGACAGAAGCAGGCTGCCGAGAATCGCAGCCACCACGACCGCTCCGATCAGGGTCTTGAGGTTAAGCAGTTCCGAGAGCTTCAACCTTTCTTCGATGGATCCCTCTTTCAGGGAGAGCACCACGGTCGACACCGTCAAGAGAGCCAGCAGCGTCAGCTCGACCAAGAGAAATCGCATCCCCGTGGAAGAAGGACCGTCCTGGCTGAAGCCGATGAGGCGCCCGGCCACGATGAACAGGAGGAAAACCATGGGAACAGACAGCCAGCGGCGACGGCCTGTCGTCGCCCCCAGAAGAGAAAAGAAGCTCATTCCAAGAAACAGACCGCCGAAATCGCTCCTCATTGTGTTGACACCGGGGGCGTAAGCCGGTTCCACGGATAGAGCGGCCGCCAGAAGATCGGGGAAGGCCATGAACCCGATGCCGAGGATCAAAAAGAACAGACCGGGGACCCCGGCCAGAAGGCGAAAGACTCGCTCGGTCGGTGAGATTCGTGAAGTCGCGGTCATTTGAGATCTCCCTTTGCCACCAACATCATTTTATTGGCCACCTCAGCCCCGGCGTTCTGGTTCTGGCCGGTCACCAGCCTTCCATCAACAACCGAGTGATTCGCGAAAATGTCCCGAAAAGCTTTCCGACTTTCAAACCGTGCACCGGCGGCACGCAGTTCCCGATCAGGATGCTGGGGTGTCATGGTGATGCTGAACTCCTCCACCTGCTTATCTGTAACCGCTGTGAGACGACGCCCCTTCACCAACGGCGCATCGCTTCCATCCTTGGCCAGAACCAGGCCCAGAACGACTGCGATGATGGCGATGATGACGAGTGCCTTTTTCATAAGATCCTTTCCCAAACCGCCCCTGAAGACGCTCTCCTGCTCACAGGGATGATTATCATCACACGATTGGTCTTTTCAAGAGTTAAGCCGCAAGCATCAAACTCAGAAATTTCTTTCTCATATCTTGCCGAAGTCTGGTGAGCCTGCTTGAAAATTTCTTTATTGATATGATTTATCGTGAAGCTGCCGGTCTCTTTAATGTTTGTGTATGTGTGTCTCTCAACTGAAACGGGGCGCATTAAAAATCCTATTAATGGTGGATTGGCGCCAACGTGAATTACAGAACTGAATATTGCAAGATTGGTTTTGCCATCTTTAGAAATTGTCCCGATAAGACTGGCACTCTTA
>JALOPA010000776.1 GCA_025454125.1 Thermodesulfobacteriota bacterium | reverse complement strand
TCGCCGTAAACAAAAGGGTTGTCGTTGCGGACGCCGGGGTTGAACTGAACCCGCATGCCGGCATCGCTGTAGGCCTTGATCCCCTCATCGAATTCCTGTTGAAAGGCCGTAGGGTCCTTGAGGATGTGGTTGTGCATGGCCGTGGTCACGCCGGATTTGAGCAGCCTTGCGGCCGAATAGGCGATGTCGTCGTAGGTGGAGACGGGGATGTATTTTCGAGTGTCCAGGAGCCACGATTCGAGGGTGTTGTCCAGAGCGCCCCGCTGAAAGTCCGTCATCCCGCGGCCGTGGCCGTGGCCGTTGATCAGCCCTGGGATGAGGAGGAACTGATCGCCGCCGATCCTCTCGGCCTTGGGATATCGCATCAGAAGATCTTCGTAAGCACCCACCGCTTCGATTTTTTCACCGGCCACAGCCACAGCACCGCCGTGAATGACCGGCTGATCATGGGAAGGGACGAGGTGTCCCGCTCGTACCAGTTTGATTACTTCAGGCATAAGAACTCCTCCTTGGGATTAGGACGATGATCAGAGAATGCGAAAATGAATAGACCAGATGAGGGGGGGTTGTAAACTGTTTTTCAAGGCAGGTTGCAGGTTGCCCGTCGCAAGTTGCAGGTTGTGGGTAGCAGGTTGCTGGGAAAGATAGGTCTGAGTGATGAGGACTGAGCAGGTCAGAAGAAAAGACAATCCTTCAGCATCACTCAGCCCTCAGCCCTCATTACTCGTGACTCTTTTAGTAGTTCTCCGCGAAAAGCTCAAAGTAGGCTTGGGGATGCTGGCATGCCGGGCATTTTGCCGGAGCTTCCACGGCCTCCATCACGCGCCCGCAATTCCTGCACTTCCAGAGAGCTTTCTGGGGTTTCTTGAAAACAGTCTTGTTCTGAACCGCTTCGATGAGTTTGTTGTATCGCCTTTCGTGCCACTCTTCAACTGCACCAATCTGCTTAAAGACCTCTGAGGCATCTTTGAAGCCCTCCTGGATCGCTGGCGAACCCGCTGTAGAGGACGGTCCATTCGTGTCTCTCACCGGCAGCGGCGGCCTTCAGCTGAGCCAAAGTGTCACCGCTGAGACCTGCGGGGTAGCCTGCTGTGATCGTGGCCTCGCCGCCTTGAAGGTGTTTGAAAAACATTTTGGCGTGTTCTTTCTCGTTATCGGCGGTTTCAGCGAAAATGCTGCTGATCTGTTCGAAACCCTCTTTGCGGGCAATGCTGGCTGCGAAGGAATAGCGGTTTCTGGCTTGCGACTCGCCGGCAAAGGCGGCGAGAAGATTGTGCTCTGTCTTGGATCCTTTAAGTGTCGGCATGCGTTCTCTCCTTTGGTTATGGTTTTCGATCGAAAGTTCACAAAACTTAGGGACGCCCTTGCACAGTGTCAAGGGGAAACACCGAGCAAGGATCGACCGAAAAAATCCACTTGGTTTCCTAACGGCTTTGGTGTAGTGGAGGGCTGTCACAGCCGGTTTTGAACGCTGGTGCTCTCGAAAAAGGATATCGCCATGAAAGAACCTCATCTCCTGTATGAGACTGAAGAACACGTAGCCAGAATTATCCTCAACCGCCCTGAGGCGAAGAACGCCTTCAGTCCCGAGATGATCGCGCTCTGGAGGGAGGCTCTTGAGCAAGCCCAGGCAGACCAGAACATTCGCGTGATTGTGGTCACCGGAAAAGGAGACACCTTCTGCTCCGGCGGGGACATCCGGGATATGGCTGAGGGAAAACTCCGCTCCTGGGATATGAAGAATTTTTTGTGGGAGGGTGTTCACAGGATCGTCCTGGCACTTGAAGACACGGACAAACCCGTAATCGCCGCAATCAATGGGGTGGCCATGGGCGCAGGCCTGGACATGGCCATCATGTGCGACCTCAGAGTGTGTTCCGACAAAGCGAAAATGGCGGAATCTTACATCATGATGGGGGTCGCGCCCGGGGACGGAGGAGCCTACTTTCTCCCGAGGCTTGTTGGAATCGCCAGAGCCTTGGAGCTTCTGCTTACCGGAAGGATCATCGGGGCAAAGGAGGCTCTTGAGATAGGCCTGGTGAACCGCGTTGTGCCCCATGAGAAGCTGATGGAAGAGACCATGTCCCTGGCCAGAGAGATTGCGAGTAAACCCCCTCTTGCAGCGCGGATGATCAAACGAGCGGTCTATCAGGCCCAGAAGAGCGATCTACGATCCCACCTGGATTACATTTCATCCCAATTGGGGCTTCTTTCAGAAACAAAAGACCATCAGGAAGCGGCCCGGGCATTCCTCGAAAAAAGAAAACCTCGGTTCAAAGGGGAGTGAGAAAAGGGAGGTGTCAGGAAAGCAGCCGGCCGGAACTGTTCCTCAGCCATGGCGCGGGCCAGCGGAGAAGCCTTAAAGCGGTGTCCGGCGGGGAGCCCGGGCGACGGCAGGGCCTGGGTGTACTCGACGGAGGGAAGGCCCGGGTCTTCCGCTGTCCGTGACGGATACTGTCTGACGATCCGCTTGTACTCCTCCTGATCCCCAATGAGGGGTGGACCTAAAGGGC
>JALOPA010000193.1 GCA_025454125.1 Thermodesulfobacteriota bacterium | reverse complement strand
GGCTTCGCCGCTTTCCGGTGTGTTCTGGCAATAGAACAAAGCCAGAGTCCGCTTTCCAGCTTGAGGCAACCGGGTCTGTTTACTCGCACGCTCTCTTGTGACCGTTGAAATTCTGGATTCCATAGAAGGGGATCCTCGATTTAGAACTTCCGCACTGCAAGCAGGCGGCTGGTTTCAAGCAAAAAAAAACGCCTCCCCCTACTTCGAGGGGCAGACGCCTTTGTCAAAAATAAGTACTCCGTACTTCCTTGTGCGGAAACTTATATAAAGTATCTTTTCCTAGTTATTTGTCAAGCCATTTTTCTAATCGGTTAACGAAAAATGGATTTCTTTTTTTATGTCATTCCCGCTGCATGACGCTTGTCTCCGCGCAGGCGGGGAGCGAGAATCCAGTCGGTTCATAGTTCCCTGGACTCCCGCCTCCGCGGGAGTGACGATCTGATCGTGTTTTTCGCCATCTCCGAAAGCCCAAACTCTTCTCTCTAGCAGGTGTTTTTCAGCAACCTGCTAGTGTCGCGTCTCACAAATAAGTTGTCATCTCGACCGGAGGGAGAGATCTTTTAAGTGCGCCGAACGCCAAGATTTCTCACGACCTTCGAAATGACATTTTAATCACGGTACTTTTGAGACGCGACACTAGCTGTCCCCCTCCATCAAGTACCTTGTATACGCCTCGCGAATACGCTTCGAGCACCCCTCCAGCTTTTCCCTGAACAAGTCCTCGTTCCCGTCCGGCCCGAGCAGCCGGCGGGCGAGGGCTTTCAGTTCTTTCCTGTCCTTCGGGATCGCGTGGATCTGTCTGTCTTCGAGAATCTGGAGGCAGTGCTCCACCCGGCGCAGAAACAGGTAGTCTTCCTTGAGATCCCGCGCCACAGATTCAGGGAGGATGTTTTCCTTGCCGAGAAGTTCCAGGGCATTGAGCGTGTTTCCTTCCAGGAGGAAAGGCCTCCGCGCTCCATGAATGAGCTGCAGTCCCTGGACGAGAAACTCCACATCCCTGAGTCCGCCGATCCCGCTCTTCACGTCCTGCGTTGCGCCGGAGTGGGTCTTCACCCCGATCAGCCGCATCCTTTCAATGGATCGGGTCACGTCCTCCCTTTTCCGGTCCTGGAGCAGAACAGGACGAATCTTTTCAAGGAACAAGTAGCCGAGACGAGGGTTTCCGGCAACCGGTCGCATCTTGAGGGCTGCCTGGATTTCCCAGAGCGACGCGACTTCCGTGTAATAGCGGACAAGGGAGGACCAGGAGGGGACCAGTTCGCCGTCACGGCCAAAAGGCCTCAGCCTCAAATCCACCCGGTAGGCATATCCTTCCTCGGTGTGGCTGGAGAGATCCGATCGAACGTCTTCCATGAGGCGCGAAAAAAAAGCCTTCTGGTCCTGCCCGTTTTTCCGGTTGTCGTCGTTCCAGAAACCGAGCAGGTCGATGTCGGAACTGTAGTTCAGCTCCTGGCCCCCGAGCTTTCCAAGGGCCAGGATGCAGAAGCGGTCCTTCCATTCCGGGCGTTCTCGGATTCTCCTTTCCAGCACGGCTTGAGCAAAAGCATCGGCCACTCTCGACAGCTCGATCATCACCTCGCGTGTCGAGGCACCGAGGCAAATGTCCCGTATCCCGATCCTCAACATTTCCCGGCGCCTCATTCGCCTCAGCCGATTGAGCCATTCCCCGTGACTGCTGCACCCGGGAGCGACTCGGCCCAGTTCTTCCTCGATGTCCTTCGTCTCACGAATCCTGTGCAGAACTTCAGGCGCGACCACCCAGTCCAGAAAGCCCGGGTTCCGGACCAGGGCATCGGAGAGGAACTGGCTCCCGGCAAAGATCCCGAGCAGAAGTTCAAGGCGCATGGGTTGCGACAAGAGGAGGTTGTAATGGAAATCGGCGCTCGCCTGGGCCCTCACAAAACGCTCCCAGTTGTTGAGGGCCATGTCGGGGTCCGGCTTTCTCTTCAGGATGTCAAAGGCGAGAAGCGCGAGCTTGGCGAAGGTCGCCCTCCGGGAACCCCCTCCTGCCATGCTAATGATGTTCGCATACGCGCGCTCGGGATCATCAAAGCCGCCGCTTTGCAGAATGGAGTCTCTGGTTCCCCCGTCGACCTGGTCCGAAAGGACGAGGTCTGCCGCATTGCCCGCTGCCGCTCCCGGAATCGAATCGCGACCGAAATGACGCTCCACAAAAACGCGCACGGCGGCCGAGTGCGATTCAAAATCAATGCGGAGCTGCTCGGAGGGCTCCAGGGGGCCGCCTCTCGAGTATCCCATGCGACGCGCAAGGTGTGCGAACTCTGAAGAATCCTGGGACGGAAAGAACAGGTCCACTGCAGAGCCCCGAAGCATGCGCATGCTGTTGATCAGGTGCCTCAGGAAAACGTAAGCGTGGAGGAGCCGAGCGGATTCTTCCTCAGCGAGAACCCCCTGCTCTGAGAGAGCCTCCAGGGCTTCACGAACAAGAGGCGTCCTGAGCGAGGGGATTTCCTTACCATAAGTCACCTGAAGGATCTGAACGCTGTACTCCAGGTCCACCAGTCCCCCGGGACTGAATTTGGCGTTGAGCCTCAGCGCTCCGGTCTTCTCTCTGAATTGCTTCTCCCGGAGATCCTTAAGCTCCTGAAGGTCCAGGCGTCCGGAGAAATAGATCATCTCATCCCTGAGTCGCTCCACCTGTTTGCCCAGGTCAGGGTCCCCGCCGATGGCTCGAAGACGCACCAAGGCCAGCCGCTCGTAGGAATGGGAAGGACCCTCAGGCCCGTAATAGCGGCAGAAGCTGTCCAGGCTGCTCGCCAGCGGGCCTGCGCTGCCATAAGGCCGGAGCCGCAAATCGAGATGAAAAATCCCCTCCCGCTTGGATTTGATCAGGCCCGTCACTCCTTTGACCAAGCGGTCGAAGAACTCCGCGTTCGTGATCGGACGGTCTCCGTCCGTCGTGCCGCTGTCGCTGTACACAAAGAGCAGTTCCAGGTCAGAGGCATACCCCAGAGCGGCGCCGCCCAGTTTGCCCAGCCCGAGGATGGCATATTTCACTTCGAGACCTGCGACGGTTCTTGGTCTTCCGAAGCGTGCAGTGAGATCCGCATAGACCATTCCGGCGCCTTCGTCCACGACCTGCTCGGCAAGGCGGGTCAGAGACACGGCAAAGGAGTCAAAGGTCGATTCGGGGTGAAGGATATGATCGAGGTCGATGAAAAAGATCTCCCGGTCCTTGAACCGGTTGAGCGCTTGCCCCTTCTCCTCAAGAGTTCGAGCCCCCTTCAGCGCATCACGCATTGTTTGGGTCAGGGTCGCCGGGGTCCCTGCCGGCGCACGCGTTTCAACATAGGGGCTCAGCATGGGCAGCAGGGTTTCGTACTGGAGGCGGATGAAGTCCTCCCAAAGGAAGTCGCTGGCGCCCAGGAGTTTTGCAAGGTCTTTGAGCAGATGGGGGTGGGTCAGCAGGTCCAGCCACTCCTTTTCCTTCTTCTTCTGCACCACGTCCCTTACGATCTGCTCGAACCGGGAAAGAGCGGTGAAGGGATCAGGCGCAGCGCCGAGGAAATAGGTGAACTGCTTGGTGAGAAGCACGGAGAACTTGACGCGGTTGAGCAGGCCGGAGTCCTGGATTTTGCGGCCCCTCAGGTCCACCAGGTCGATTTCGTCCTCCACGCGTCCGTGAATCGTCCGGATCCTCACGTGTTCGATGGAGACGTCATGGAGAGAAAGGGCGTTGGACAGGGCATAGAGGAAAGCGGGCGTGTCCTCCGAGACGACCCTCAAGCGGGTGAAGGCCCCGGCCTGATCGTCCACCTGAATTTCTACCGGGTAGGGCACAGGGGTGGTGCTCTGGTGAAGCGAGGCCAGCCTTCGGACCACGAGTTCATTGACCTGCTGCTTCGCTTCGGTGACCGAAGGCTCATCCCCCTTTTCCAGAAGGAGGAGGGCCGCCTTCATGCGGGACCGAAGCTCGTCCGCCCAGGTCTCAAGCGGCAAGGCTATGTCCACGACACCGGAAAAGTGGTCGATGATTCTGCGCCTCTTCCCCAGGTCTTGTTTTTCGCGGCGCTCCCTCCTGGCCGCGATTCCAGGAATCCCTTCATCGGTGAACACCTCTCCCGACACGACGCTGAAGCCCATTCCCGCCAGGATGCCGGTGATGAGAGAAAACTCGGAAGGATAATCGAAAGCCAGAACCGTGCACTCCAGGGTGCCGTCTTTTCTCGGGTCAAGCAGGATTTCCACGGGATGCTGCGGGGAGAGGCGGCCTAGGGCTGTCTGGTGGCGATCCACATCCTTTGCGCTGAAGATTCGCGAATATCGCTCCCCCAGCCGCGCCAGGTGTTCGGCCCTCAGTCTGTCTTCGGCAGTCTTCAATTCCCCTGCTCCCTCCGAAAGCAATATGCGGACAGTATAGCACAAGTCTTCATGCCCCAGAATCATGGCCCCCGCGGGACCATGGAGAGGACACCCGTTGCGTCATGCCCGCGGAGGCGGGCATCCAGGTTTCAACTGATTCTCTGGATTCCCGCATGCGCGGGAATGACCGACCCGCAGCAAGCTGCGGGGAATAAAACCCCCAGGGATTCAAGGAGTCAGAATGAATAAGGGGTTCCTCGGAAAATGTTCCGGGAACCCCCTTTTCTTGAAGCATTAAGCCAGATCTAGATATCGTAGTACAGCGCAAACTCCCAGGGATGGGGCCGCAGTTCGACCGCCAAAACCTCTTTCTCTATTTTGTAGGATATCCAGGTCTCGATCACGTCCGAGGTGAACACGTCCCCTTTGAGGAGATAAGCGTGATCGGCTTCAAGGGCCTTCAGGGCTTCCCTGAGGGAACCCGGGGTGTGAGGCACCTTGGCGAGCTCCTCGGGCGGCAGATCGTAAATGTCCTTGTCGAGCGGATCACCCGGGTCCACCTTGTTCTGAATCCCGTCAAGCATGGCCATGAGAATGGCTGAGAAGGCCAGATAGGGGTTGCAGCTCGGATCAGGACACCGGAACTCCAGTCGCTTGGCGTTCGGCGAGTTGGAGTAAAGAGGGATGCGAACCGCCGCGCTTCGATTCCGCCTGGAATAAGCCAGGTTGACCGGCGCTTCGAACCCCGGAACCAGCCGCTTGTAGCTGTTGGTGGTCGGGCTCGTGATCGCCAGGAGCGACGGGGCGTGCTTCAGGATCCCGCCGATGGCATACATGGCCATTTGGGACAGGCCCGCATAGCCGTCGCCGGCAAAGAGGTTCTTGCCTCCTTTCCAGAGGGAGCTGTGAACGTGCATGCCGGAGCCGTTGTCGCTGAACAGGGGCTTGGGCATGAAGGTCACGGTCTTGTTGTGCTTCTTGGCCACATTCTTGATGACGTACTTGTACTTGAGAAGGCTGTCGGCCATCTGCACGAGAGGAGAGAAGCGCATGTCGATTTCCGATTGCCCGCCTGTTGCGACCTCATGGTGCTGGGCCTCGATCATCACACCGATCTTCTCC
>JALOPA010000192.1 GCA_025454125.1 Thermodesulfobacteriota bacterium | reverse complement strand
AGGGCGTCGAGAATCCGCTGGGGGTCGTAAACCGTTGCCCCCTCGCCGGAAGACCCGGCCAGCGCGATTTTCGATCGCAGGGCCTCGATCTCGCCACAGAGCCTCTTCTTCTCCTCAGACACCGTCCAAAGGGATTCGATCTCCAGGCTGGCCAGGCACGCCCGCTCCTTCTTGAAACACTCGACCAGGTCGGCATATCGCCCGGCTTTCTCAAACAAAAGACGATCGAGGGTCTGAACCGTTTCCTCATTCATCTGCTTTCCCCGAATCCGAGGCAGGAGGGGATTTTCGCAGCGTCTCAAAGAGCAGCTCTCCCATCCCCATGCCTCGCTTTTTGGCCATGTCCAACGCGATTTTTTCATCCACCAGGGCCCCCATAACCTCTCCCTGATGGCTTTTCCCGAGAAGGCCGCCCTCGGCCATGGAGGCGCGCATGGTCTTCAACAGGTGGCTCAAGAACAGGGCTTCGAATTCCGCACACACTTCCCTGAGCCGGGGAAGCGACATCCCCCGCGTTCCGTTCCCTGAAGGTTCAATCTTGCCGATCATGATCGTCCCCCCTATATGATCTCCAGCTCCCCATGGAGCGCCCCGGCCGCCTTGACCGCCTGCAGCACCGTGATCAGATCGCGAGGGGAGATGCCGATGGCGTTGAGCGCCCTCACGAGGTCCCCCACGGTTCGGCCTTCAGGGAGCAGGACAAGGTGCCTCTGCTCTTCCTCGACGGAGACGTCGGAGTCCGGGCTCACCACCGTGGCCCCTCCTGGCGCCACGGTCGCTCCGTTTTCGGTGCGAGTCGGCCGGCCTCGGCCCGGAGGAGCGAAAGGCTCAGGCTGTGAGACCTGCGTGGTCTCCTTGATCTGGATGTTGAGGTTGCCGTGGGCCACCGCCACCGTGGAGATCCTCACGTTCTCTCCGATCACGACGGTTCCCGTCTTCTCGTTGACGATCACCCTGGCCCCCGTATCCGGTTTGACTTCGAGCTGCCCCACCTCAGCCAAAAGGCTGACCACGTTGTCCTGAAACCGTTGAGGGACGCGCAGTTTGAGGGTTCCCGAGTCGACCGGTTTGGAAAGCGGCTCCTTGAAATGGTCGTTGACCTGCTCCACGATTCTGGAAGCGGTCGTGAAATCCGGCTGGTGAAGAACCAGAGTGAATTCCTTTTTCTCGTCCAGGGAAAGAGGAATCTCGCTCTCCACCGTCGCGCCGCCCGTGATCATTCCCACCGTAGGGTGGTTCTTGGTCGCCCCTCCTCCCGCGTTGCCTGAGGCCGAATAGCCGCCCACCACCAGCGGACCCTGCGCGAGGGCATAGACTTTTCCATCCACCCCTTTCAGGGGCGTCATCAGAAGGGTGCCTCCCTGAAGGCTCTTGGCATCCCCGATGGAGGACACGGTAATATCGATCTTTTTTCCCACACGGGCAAAGGGAGGAAGGGTGGCGCTCACCATGACCGCGGCTACGTTGCTCACCTTCACATCCCCAAGACTCACCTTGATCCCCTGGCGTTCGAGCATGTTCACCAATCCCTGGACCGTGAAGGTCGTTCCGTCCTTGTCTCCGCTCCCGTTCAAGCCTATGACCAGACCGTATCCGAAGAGCTGGTTCGGCCGGATCCCTTTGATGGAAACGATGTCCTTGATGCGAGCCCCGACCGCTTCCCAGGGCAGGCCAAGGGTCAGGATGAGAACGAGGACCCAGGCGAATTTAGAACGGCCACACATAGTCGATAATTCCTCCCAACCATCCCGTTCTCTGTTTGTCGGCCACAGGGCCGACCCCGGCGTAGACGATCTGCATGTCGGCCACGTAGGTGGAGGCGACTTCGTTCTTCGAGTTGATGTCCTCAGGCCTGACCGTGCCGGAGAGAAGAAGGTATTGCTGCTCGTTGTTGACCCAGATCTGTCTTGTTCCCCGGACAAAGAGACAGCCGTTGGGGAGCACCTGTTCCACCACGCAGCTCACATAGGCCTTCACATTGCCTTGCCGGGCACTCGATCCCTTGCCGTCATGCTCTGAATCGATGGCCGCGTCAACCAGGTATTCTGTCAGCGGGTCGTCCGGAAGGGTCGGAAGGTGCTCCGAGGCTTTTTTCACCAGGCCCAGGAACTCCATGCGGGCCTTGAGGGCAGAGCTTCGACTCGTTTTGGTGTTTGCGCTCAACTCGGCCTTGGGATCCTCCACAATCCGGACCGTCAGAATGTCCCCCGTCCGTCTGGCCCGGAATTCCGTGTAAAGCGAAGACTCCACGCTTTCCGTCCAGAGGGAACCTTCGAGGGGCCTTGCCGCAGGCCGCTCCATGGCAGGATTGGGCTGCCTCAGGTTTGCCTGCGTCGGCGGGGGAGCGGGGACCTGAGGTGTTATGCATCCTGCGAGAAACCCCAGCAAAGGAAGCAAAATCAGGACGCCTTTTCCATTCATAGCCATCTCCTCTAGAACTCCACCATCACATGAGCGCTGTCCATGACCCTGGCCAGGATCGTTTTCTGACTCATGCTGTTCTGGACCTTCACCATTTCGCCGGGGTAGCCGCGCTCGAGGGCCACGCCTTTCACCGTCACCCTCAGGCCGCCCATCTGCGCGAGAATGGTTACGACCGCTCCCTTGTCCAGGACCGGAGCCCTCTCCAGCATCCATTCCTTGAGAGGGGTGTTCTGCCGGATGCTGTGCCTGACCATGAGACCGACCGCATCCTCCATGTCGGTCACAGCCTGGCCCTGAACGCGGGACACGTTTTCCCTGGTCACGTAAAGATCCTCCTTCTTGAGGACCTCTCCTTTCTTCAGGGGACGGGCCGTGCAGACGGCAGACTCAAACACGTCGACCCATCCGGACAAGGTCGCCTCATGACGAACCACGCCGTTGACACTGACCATCGCGGAAAGCCTCACCAACCCTACGAGGGCGCCTCGCTCTTTCTGGAAGATCCGAAGAGTCACGGGCCCGGATGGAACAGGGGGGTTTTCCGAAACCTTGAACTTGGACACCACCACGTCGGAGGCCGGTTTTTTCAAGTGGGTACAAAGGTGACGTGTGAAGGCCTCCCGAAACTGGGCTTCCGAAACCGAAGGGAGGCCTTCCCGGCCAGACCCCTTGGTCTCTCCGGCCCCGGCCGGCCAAGGCAGGAGCGCCGCCGACCAGGCAAAGAAAAGAACAACGGCAAAACGCAGGCGCTTCACGGCATCTACCTCTTGATGTTGTTTGCAATCTGCATCATGTTGTCTGCGGTCTGGATGGACTTGCTGCTGATTTCATAGGCCCGCTGGGCGATGATCATGTGGACCATCTCTTCCACCACATCGACGTTGGACATTTCCAGGAATCCTTGAGCGACGGTTCCCAAGCCGTTGGATCCAGGCGTTCCGCTTGTAGCGGTGCCCGAAGCATCCGTGGGCTTGAACAGGTTCCGCCCCATGCTGTACAGCCCGGCAGGATTCGGGAAGGAGGTCAGCTCGATCGTTCCCAGAACCGTTCCCGCGCCCGCGGGGTCGAAGGCGGTCACGCTTCCGTATTTGTCGATGCTCACCGTTACGGTGGTCGCAGGGACCGTGATCTCGGGCTGGAGCCGGTCTCCGCTGGGCGTCACCACATTTCCTTCACTGTCCAGCTTGAAATTCCCTGCCCGGGTGTAGGCCTCCTCGTCATTGCTCATGACCTTGAAAAACCCCTTGCCCTCGATAGCCATGTCCAGCTCGTTCTTGGTCTCCTGGAAATCGCCCTGGAGGAACATCTTCTGAACGCCCGTGGGCATGGTGCCCATGCCGATCTGAATGCCTGTCGGAACCTGGGAACCTGCAGGGGTTCTGGAACCCGCCTGGGTGAGGGTCTGGTACATGAGGTCCTGAAAATCAGCGCGGCTTCTCTTGAATCCGGCGGTGTTCACGTTGGCCAGGTTGTTGGCGATCACGTCAATGGTCATTTTGTGGGCAGACATTCCGCACGCTGCCGACCACAATCCTCGTAGCATAGGTCGCTCCTCCTTGGGTTAGAACAGCCCCGGGTCGTTGATCAGCTTCCCGGTCATCTCGTCGATGCTCTGAATCCCTTTCTGCATGGCCTCGAAGGCTCTGAAGGCCTCCACCATTCGGATCATTTCCTCGGTCAGATCCACATTGGACTCTTCCAGGTATCCCTGATGCAGAGTGGTTTTCTCCGGACGGGGGAGTTCTTCCGCCGTGCCGGGATCGATGTAATAGTTGGCTCCCTCCTTGAGAAGGAGCCGACGGTCCTTGAAATCAACCACAAGGATGCGGTCAAGGGAGGCGCCGTCGACCCGGATCTGGCCGTCTGCACCCATGGACACGTCGGTTCCTTCAACCCGGATCGGGCCGTTGTCTCCCAGGACAGGATCTCCATTGCGGTTCACGAGGGTGTTCTCCCTGTCGAGCCCCAATGCCCCATCCCTGGTGTATCTCAGCCCATGGCGCGTCTGGACCTTGAAAAAGCCTGGTCCGTCCAGGGCAAGGTCAAAGGAATTGCCCGTGTGCTGGACCGGGCCCTGGGAAAAATCCGGGGCCGAGTGCATTTTCTGAGTCAGCACCTCATCGAAAGAAAGAACATCCCTTTTGAACCCCTTGGTGCTGAGATTGGCCAGGTTATTGGAGACCGTGTCACATCTCAGCTGCTGAATCAGGGTACCGTCCACCAACCCGCTTATTCCCGATAGGATCTCTTTCACTCGCTGCTCTCCGTTCGAAGGTTTTCACATCCCGTTAAAGCAATAATGATGCCAAAGCTAATCCTGAATTCGAATCGTAACTTCCCGGTATTCCGACAAATACTGAAATGCCCTTGCAGCGGGCCCCCACGAGGGAGGAAAAAACTTCCTACCCTGTCCCTTTTTTCCCGTTCACGGTGTAGAGGAAAGCGAGCAGCTCAGCCACAACGATGTAGAGGTCTTCGGGGATCTCCTGGTTGAGATCCAACAAAGACAAAGCTTCCACAAGGTCCGGGTCTTCTTGAATCGCCAGGTGGTGTTGCCTTGCCAGTTCGATGATCTTCTCCGCCACCCTGCCCCGGCCCTTGGCCGTGACCTTGGGCGCCCTGTCCAGGCCCGGCTTGTAAGCGAGCGCCACTGCTTTTTGATTTTTGTCCGCGTTTTTCATCACACAAAGGTACTGAAAGAAGGAGCCCCCACCCCTGTGAGTTCCTGAACGATGCTGCACTTCAAGATCTCCGGGGCCAGAGTGCCACATCTCGCCTGGCCGACATGGAATCCCTGAGCCTCCAGGATTCCGATGAGAACGGGCAAATGCTCCTGGAGCAGGGAGGCGGATTCGGCTCGTCCTGTCAGAAATCCGATGCCCACGCCCTTGCCCTGCACGGTCGCCTCGGCCCTGACCCAACCCAGGTTCGAGAATTCGGAAACCCAAACCACCCGGCACCCCTCTGCGCTCCGTCTCTCGCCGGAGCCCCCTTTCCCTTCTCTCGCAATCAGGAGCTGAGCCACGGTCCAGGAGCCGT
>JALOPA010000191.1 GCA_025454125.1 Thermodesulfobacteriota bacterium | reverse complement strand
TTCACAAAGTCGTGTCCGTCAAAGGTTTCGCCCTTGAGAGCAAAGAAGAGCTGGCCCTTTTCGACGGTTCGCGAATCCGTGCTGACTCCGGTAAAGGATACCTCCTGCGAACCCCTGAGGAGTTCTCCCTTGATGGGAGAGAGGAGTTTTCCGGCGGTCATGTGAATCCGGCTTTCCTGCACTCACGCACCCTCCGAAGCGGCCCTGGCCGCCTCTTCCTGATCGCTGAACGGTCTCTTTTCAGAACCGACGATCTGATAGTCCTCGTGGCCTTTGCCCGCGATGAGCACCACGTCGGCCTTATCCGCCATGGCGACCGCCTTCCGAATCGCCTCTCTGCGATCGACTTCCAGAAAGTAGCCTCTTCCCGGATGGGAGTTGCCCCCCCCCTTCTTGAGGCCCGAATCGAGCATGCCCTTCTCAATCTCCTTCACGATGGAAAGGGGGTCCTCGCTTCGGGGGTTGTCCGAGGTGATGATGGCCACGTCACTGTGCTCTCCGGCAAGGCGGCCCATCTCGTATCGTTTGCCCCTGTCCCGGTCTCCTCCGCAACCGAACACCGTGATCAGACGGCCCTTCGCATAGGGCTTGAGGGCCGTCATGGCCTTGAACAGGGCATCCGGTTTGTGGGAGTAATCCACCACGAGGGTCAGCCCCTTGCGGTTTTCCACCCGCTCCAGCCGGCCCGGGATGGCTTTCAGGGCTTCGATGCCGTGAACGACCGCTTCCAGCGGGAGGTCCAGGGCAAGTCCTGCGGCCGCGGACGCCAGGATGTTGTAAACGTTGAAGTCACCGATCAGGGAAGACCGCACAACCCTTTCGCCTGCCGGGGTCGTGAGACGGAACGTCAGGCCCTCTTTGCCCATTTGAACGGCATCCGCCCGGATCTGACGGTCTTTTCCAAGGCCGTAGGTGAAGGTCTTGGCCCGGGTCACGGCCAGGAGTTCCTTGCCCCGGGGATCATCGAGGTTGATCACCGCAGCGGGCGTCTTTCCCGAGGAGTCGGGCTGCAGCCCTGTGAACAGGCGGCTCTTGGCTGCAAAGTACTCGTCCATGGTGCTGTGGTAATCGAGGTGGTCCCTGGACAGATTGGTGAACACCGCCACGTTGAAGGGGCAGTCCTGGGTTCTTCCCTGATCCAGCGCATGGGAAGAGACCTCCATGACCATGTGAGTGACGCCGTGGTCCGCCATGTCCCGGCTGAAGCGAATCAGATCCAGAGACTCCGGGGTGGTCACCGGCGCAGGGACCTTCTTGTCCCCGTAGCGGTAGTTCACTGTGCCCAGAACGCCGGGCTTTCCGCCGGCCGCCTGGACGATGGATTCCAGCAGATAGGCCGTCGTGGTTTTGCCGCTGGTTCCCGTGATGCCGATGAGGGTGATGTTCTGAAAGGGGTTGGCATAAAAAGCCAGCGCCAGCTTGGAGAGGGCCTTTCTCGAATCAGGCACCAGGAGGGTTGTGACCCTTGGTTCACGGCCTGTGAGCTTTTCGGCCGCAACCGCCACAGCCCCTTTTTCGATCGCTTTTTCTATGAAGCCATGGCCGTCCGACTGATGGCCGCGAACGGCCACAAAGAGATCGCCGGGCTTGACCTGGCGGGAATCGTAGGCCAAGCCTGCGATCTCCAGAGTAGAATCGCCCCGGAGTTCGAAGTGCGACAGTCCTTCTAAGATTTGGCCCAGTTTCATATGCTTCAAATTTCCCAGAGCCCTCTGCTGTCATTCCCGCGAAGGTGGGAATCCCGTCCTTATGGGGTATTCTGGACTCCCGCCTCCGCGGGAGTGAAGACCTAAGGGACTTCTTGCAAAACGATCAGCGCCGAGAAGTTGTGCTCAAGTCAATGACCGATGCTCAATGTTCAATGCTCAAGGTCAAACGATCTAACCGCTGCTTGCAGGTTGCTCAAAAGCGCTCAGATACAAGGCGCCCATCTCAGTGACGAGTGACAAGTAACAAGTGACGAGAGAGAAATATATGAACTTGTCACTCGTGACTCGTCACTCGTCACTTTCTTTCAGCAACCTGCTAAGATGGTGGTCTGAAACTCACACTAACCTGGCTCACCTTGTTCAGAGGCGACCCAGGTTCCGGCGTTTGCGCAACCGCCAGCCCTGTCCCGTCCACCGCCACTTTCACACCCAAGGATTTCCCGCCTCTCAGAACTTCACGCATGGTCTGGCCCCTGAAATCGGGAAGAAGACCCGGGCCCTCCTGTGAAACCTCCACGTGAAGCGGCGCCCCATTGTTCCGCGAGTTGGCCGGTTCCACCGCCTCCTCCGGCCTCGCCATCCTCACATCAGGAAGCACCCTGAGGTGATTGAGGCTCCAGGCTCCGATATCCCTGAAGATGGGAGCCGCCACCAGGCCTCCGTACTTCTTGGCTTCCGGTTCGTCCACCAGCACCAGGATGGCCAGCCGGGGATTCTCCACCGGGGTGAAGCCCACAAAGAGAGTCACGTAGTTTCTGGCGGAATAGCGTCGGGTCGCCGGATCGACCTTCTGGGAAGTCCCGGTTTTCCCCGCAACCCGGTATCCTTTGATGGCCGCGAGGCTCCCGGTCCCGCCTTTTTCCTTGACCACGGATTCAAGGATTTGAGTCACCCGTCTTGCCGTCTCCGGGGACATCACCTTGCGCACCATGTGGGGATGGTTCTCCTTGACCACTCTTCCCTGCTGGTCCTTGACCGCCCGGACCACATAGGGCCGCATGAGCTTGCCGCCGTTGGCGATCGCGGCCATGGCCATGACCAGTTGCATGGAGTTCGTGGTCATGCCTTGTCCGAAAAAGGACGTCGCCTTCTCGATTTCCCTGGCGTCCTTGACCGATCTCATGAACCCTTCCTGCTCTCCGGGAAGATCGATCTCTGTCTTTTCTCCGAACCCGAGCTTTTCCTGATACTCGTGGAACTTCTTGTAGCCGATTCTCTGGCCGATTTTGACTGCGCCGATGTTGCTCGAAAAGGTGATGATCTCGGAGACGCTCAGCATTCCATGCCCTTTCCGGTCGTGGTCATGGATGGTGTTGGTGCCGACCTTGTATTCCCCGTTCTCGCAGAAGAACTTCGTCTCCGGGGACACCAGGGAACTGTCGAGGGCCGCGGCAAGCAGGTACGCTTTGATCGTGGACCCCGGTTCGTAGATGTCCGTGACCGCCCGGTTCCTCCACTGATTGGGTTGGTGGGTCCAGAACACATTGGGGTTGAACTGAGGGACCACGGCCATGGCCAGGATTTCTCCCGTGTCCACCTCCACCACAATGGCGTGACCGTTTTTGGCCCGGGTTTCCTCCACGGTTTTCTTGAGCGCCTGTTCGGCCGCGTACTGGATGTCCTTGTCGATCGTGAGCACCAGGTCTCTGATTTCGCTCTCCTCCGGTGCGGGCCGGTTCACGTAGAAGGGCCTGCCCAGCGCATCCCTCATCTGGATCAGGGTGTAGTCCGGTCCCTTGAGCATCTTGTCGTATTTCTTTTCCAGCCCTTCCAGGCCTTGATTGTCCTCACCCGCGAACCCGAGCACGTGGCCTGCGATCTCTTTTCCTGGATAGAACCGTCGCGTTTCCGCGGTGAAGCCCACTCCCTCGATGCCCAGCGCTTTGACCTGCCGGATTTTCTCAGGGGGCACTTTTCGATCGATCCAGACAAAGGGACGCTGGCTCTTGAGAAGGCTCAGCAGAGCGCTTTCCTTCATCTCCAGGATCTTGGCGAGAACCTTCGCCGCCTGCGCCTTGTTCTGGACGTGGTGAGGGTGGACGTAGATGGACTCCACCTCAACGCTCACCGCCAGCTCGTGGCCTTCCCTGTCGTAGATCGTTCCCCGTTTGGGCGGCAGCTTGACGATGCCCCGGTAACCGGCCAGCGCAATTCGCGCCAGCTTGTCCCTCTCGATAACCTGGAGCTGAGTCGCCCTGGCCAGAATGGTGGCGAGCCCGGCCACAAAGAAGACCGCCACCATGATGATTCTGATCCGGATCCATTTCTTTTCGTTGACCTTCATGGCAGAACGACGATCTGTTCCGGCGCAGCGGCCTTGAGCCCCAGGGTCCGGGCCGCGTTTTCCAGATACTGGGGCGACTTCAACGTGGCCAGCTCAAGCCTCAGTTTCTTGTTCAGTTCCCTGAGCCGGATCTCCTCGTGTTTCAGCCGGCTCACGTCGTACCCGATCTGCGTTCCCTCGAAATTGGACCACACATAACCGATGCCGCTCCCCATGAAGAGGAGGAGCAGAAAGGCCACAAGAGCAATCTGCCGTTTGCTCAAACGAAAATGCGGCTTCCGCGCCTTGGCGTTTCTTACGCGGATGCCGGTGCCGGCGTTTCTTCGGCTTTCAATTTCCGAGACCCTGATCACCCGTATCATGGGTCGTGATCCTTTCCGCGGCTCTGAGAACAGCGCTGCGCGCTCTGGGGTTCTCTTCGATCTCCTCCGGACCGGGCCGGATGCCCTTTTTGTGAACCCTTCTGAAAAGGGACTCTTTTCCGCAGCAACACTGGGGCAGGGTGGGGGGGCACTGACAACCCCTTTCCCAGTCCATCATGGCCTGCTTGACCATCCGGTCCTCGAGAGAATGATAAGACAGAATGACCACCCGGCCCCCTGGGTTCAGGATCTCGGGACTCTGGCCCAGGAAAGCGGCCAAGTGATCCAGTTCTTTGTTGACGGCGATCCTCAGGGCCTGGAACGTGCGAGTCGCCGGATGCTTCGCCCCTGCCCGATGCGATCTCGGCGCGACCGACTCGACCAAACGCGAAAGCTGAAGGGAGGTGCGGATGGGCTTGATTTTTCTTTCTTGACCGATGCGTCGTGCAATGGCCCTGGCTCTCTTCTCTTCGCCATAATCCCGCAAAATGGCTTCGATCTCTTTCTCGGACAGATGTTGAATCAATTGCTCGGCCGTGGCGCCCGCGTCCGGGTCCATTCTCATGTCGAGCGGTTCATCCCGCTGGAAGCTGAATCCCCTTCCTGATCGATCGAGCTGAAAACTGGACATTCCCAGATCCAGCAAGATCCCATGAGCCTTTCCCCATCCCAGATCCCGGAGAACCTCACCCGCAGACCCGAAGCTCGCCTTGATGAATCGAACCCTTTCTCCAAGAAAGCTCAGTCTCTCTTGTGAAATCCGAATGCCCTCGGAATCTCTGTCCAGGCAAAGAAGCCGTCCTCGCCCCCCAATTCTTCTTCCGATCGCCTCGCTGTGCCCTCCGCTTCCGACCGTGCCGTCCACGTAGGTGCCGTCAGGAGCGGTGATCAGATCTTCCAAGACCTCCTGCACCAGAACAGGCTTGTGAGGGTATTCCACCTCCCCTCCTCAAATCCCCAACCCCTGAAGGGACTGGCTGACTTGCGGGAAATTCCTTTTCGCCCTCTCAAACTCTTCTTCCCATCGCTCCCTATCCCAGATTTCGAAGAGCTTCAGCCCCCCCACCAGGACCACTTCCTTCTTCAACCCTGAAATCTCCCTCAAATCCGGGGGGATGGTGATGCGGCCCTGCTTGACAACGCA
>JALOPA010000190.1 GCA_025454125.1 Thermodesulfobacteriota bacterium | reverse complement strand
CGCTGACCGGATGAGGGCAGGGAACCCGGAGGGGAATTCAGCCATGGCGATCCTCGGCGACGATGAGATCCTCGCGAGAGTGCACCGGTTCAAGCTGTTTCGCAGCGAAGGCAACCTCTTTATCGACGTCTATGAAGCGGTGCTCGGTAAACCTCCCCACAAATTCATTGCCGTTCCGAATCTCCTGATCAAGGAATCGGAGGAGAGCTTTTTCGGGGTGGGGGATACCAAGAAGGATGCTTTGACCGACTGCCTCAAGAAGATCCGAGCTGTTCCCATCGAAGCGATCGTGCCCACAGGGGATGTGGAGGAGACCGAAATCCAAAAACAGGCTTTCGAAAACCTCAAGGAAGCGTCGAGAAGGTCGGCCTCCATCTGGAAACTTCCGAAGCTCTTTGCCAAGGCCCCTAAGAAGAGCAAGGACTGACAGAACCGCAGCAAGCCGGGCGGGATGAAACCGATAGAGATTCAAGAAGGGAAGGTGTTTGAGATGTCGAGAAAGAGAGAACTATTGAAAAAAACAACATGGATCGGATGGACCGCAATTGTGTTCGCGGCCGTCTTCGGACTGTCCCCTCTTCCGGGTCTGGTTCCGGATTCTTCGGCCCAGAGCGCAGGGTCTCCGCCGGGGGTCCCTGTGTCTTTTGCGGAGCTCGCCAAGAAGGCGAAGAACTCCGTGGTGAACATCAGCACCGTGAAAGTCATGAAGGGCAGAGGCCAGACGCCCATGCCCTTCGGCCCGAATGACCCGTTCAGGGACTTCTTCGAGCGCTTCTTCAGGGACCAGATTCCAAAAGACTTCAGGCAACAGAGCCTGGGCACCGGCCTGATCATCGACAAGGAGGGGCACATCCTCACGAACAACCACGTGGTCGAAATGGCCGATGAAATCAAGGTCAAGCTCGCCGATGAAAAGGAATTCGTGGCCAAGATCATCGGCCGCGACCCGAAGACGGACCTGGCGCTGATCAAGATCGATTCGGACAAGCCCATGAGCCCTCTGCCTCTGGGGGATTCCGACACTCTGGAGGTCGGGGAGTGGGTCGTGGCGATCGGGAACCCCTTTGGGCTCGGCAACACCGTCACTGCGGGCATTGTGAGCGCCAAGTACCGGCAGATCGGGCAAAGCTCCTACGACAACTACATCCAGACCGATGCCTCCATCAACCCGGGAAACAGCGGCGGCCCGCTTCTCAACACGGCCGGAGAAGTGGTGGGAATCAACACCGCCATCTTTTCCCAGAGCGGGGGCAACATCGGGATCGGCTTTGCGATCCCCATCAACATGGCCAAGGATCTGCTTCCCCAGCTGAAAAAAGGCAAGGTGGTCAGGGGCTGGCTCGGAGTGATGATTCAAAAGATCACCCCTGAGCTCAAGCAAAAGCTCGATCTCAAGGACGAAAAGGGAGCCCTGGTCGCGGATGTGACGCCGGGCGGACCTGCTGAAAAAGCGGGGATCCAGCGTGGAGACGTGATCATCACCTTTAACGGAAAAGAGATCAAAGAGATGAGCGAACTGCCCTATGTGGTGGCTTCGACGCCTGTGGGCAGGAGCGTGAACGTCGAGGTTCTGCGAAAGGGGCAGAAGAAGAGTGTTGAAGTCAAGATCGCCGAGCTCAAGGACGAAAAGGAAGCCCCGGTTCTGGCCGAAGCCAAACCGAAGCTCGGGATGACCGTTGAGGACCTTACGCCGGAGCTCGCCAAGAATTTCGGGCTGTCCGATCCCAAGGGAGTGGTGGTCGTTCAGGTGGAGGACGGCTCTTCGGCGGCGGAAGCAGGGTTGCGCGCAGGGGATGTGATTCTGGAAATCGACCAGTCTGCGGTCAAGGACGTGAAGGACTTCGGCCGCAAGATCGAGACCTACAAAACCGGCGACACGGTGCTCATCCTGGCCAAGCGGCGAGGCGCCACGGTCTTCCTGACCCTGAAGGTCAGAGAGTAGACCCGATTCTGCAGGGGTGGGCTTTACGCCCGCCTGAGGGAGGGGTGAAACCCCTCCCCTGCGTCAGGAATCCTATGTGTCGAGGTGAGGACGCGATCATGGCTGAAGATCAGTGGAATCCAGGCAAATTGATGAAGGTCGCAGGCGCCTTTTGGGAAGCCTTTCCTCTCCACGTGGCCGTGGAGCTCGAGGTGTTCACTCGGGTCGGGGAAGGCTCCCTGAGCGCCCAGGAGATGGCTTCGAAGTGGAAAGGCAATGAACGATCCGCCGGGATGCTGCTTGACGCGCTCACCGCCATGGGCCTGCTGGAGAAGAAGGCGGGCCGCTATGCGAACACCGAAGCCGCCAAAACCTTCCTCGTGCGGACCTCTCCGGCCTACATGGGACACGCCGTCAAACACCAGCACCACCTGGTCTCGTCCTGGTCCAAGCTCTCTCAGGCCGTCCGAACCGGGAAACCGGTGAGAAAGAGAAAAAGAACCAAGGCCGAACTCGAAAGCTTTCTCATGGCCATGTACAATAATGCTTCCAATCTTGCCCCGGGGATCACCCGGGAGATTGATCTTTCTCAACGGCGACGCCTTCTCGACCTGGGCGGAGGTCCGGGGACCTATGCGATCCACTTTTGTCAGGCCAACCCCGGCCTCACGGCCACTGTGTTCGATCTCCCCGCCACAGAGCCCTTTGCCCGAAAGACCGTCCAGCGGTTTGGACTGGGTCCGAGGATCGAGTTCCAGCCGGGAGACTACCTGGCCGATCCGGTCCAGGGGACCTACGACGTGGCGTGGCTGTCGCAGATTCTGCACAGCATGGGCCCGGAGCAATGTCGCAGCGTGATCCAAAAGGCGGTGTCGGCTCTTGAGCCGGGCGGCCTTGTTTTGATCCACGAATTTCTGCTGAACGACACCCACGACGGCCCGCTCTTTCCCTCGCTTTTCGCACTGAACATGCTCGTGAACACGGAAGAAGGGCGCTCCTATTCGGAAGGGGAAGTGCGGGACATGCTGGGCAAAGCGGGGGTGCACGACATCCGGCGCCTGCCCTTCAAGAGCCCAAACGACTCCGGCATTATCTGCGGCACCGTGTAGCTCTGCTTTCCGTTTCACCACAGAGGCACGGAGGGCACAGAGAGGGAGATCTATTTTTCGTCTATCCCGCTTCACAAAGCGGGATAGACGAAGACGGCCTCTCAAGTCAAAATCATAACACGGAAATTCTTCCCCCACCGGCGACCAGCAACCCGGGAACGATGATTCTGTTTACTCAGGATTGGGTTTCAAGATAACCTTTTTGGGACAGATTATTTCTGCTTGTCCCGCCAGCGGCGGGACAAACAGAAAAAGGTCTCTGTGTCCTCTGTGACTCCGTGGTGAAAAATAGGCTGTCTGCGCAGCCTCAGCGCTTCAGCGGTTCTTCGTTGAAGAACTCGCGGGTGGATTTGCCGCCGCACTGCTCAAAGACCATGATCCACGACTTCACCCTGTCCACGCCGTAGGCGGCTTCCCACCCCTTCACAATCCTCTCCACCGGAATGTCCGCAAAGGTGCCGTGGTAGGTCACGTATTCCATGAACTTCTTTTTTTCGAGATTGTAGGGCTGGAAGATGGAATCCTCGCGGCCGTTGAACTCCAGAGGCGCGACCTGGTGCTTCAGGCAGAGTTCCTTGTTGAAGGCGGGGGTGGCCATGACCCATTTCCCTCTGAGATGGAACTCCGTGAAGCCGTGGTACACAAAGAGATCTGTGCCCATCATCTCCAGAAGCTGCGCCGACGCCAGGTGGTTTCGCACATCCGCAAAGCCCACCCGGGCGGGAATTCCGCAGGCCCTTCCCAAGGCGCAAAGCAGACAGGCCTTGCAAACGCAGTATCCCCTGCCGCTCTTGAGCACATTGCTGGCCCGATAGTGCTCGGGCAGATAAAAGGGATAGTAGGGATCGTACCAGATGCCGTCTCTCACCGCATAGTAAAGCGCCACGGCTTTGGCCACCGGGTCCTGGTCTGCCCCGCGGACCGACTGAGCCGCAAAGCCCACAACCGAAGGGTGGTCGCTGTCGATGATGGCGGTGGGCAGGAGATAGAGGGTGTCAGAGGATGACTTCATGACGGGTCCTTTGCGAAAGGAATGCTCCTCACCGGAGGCAAGGAGTTCCTTTCACCTTATCAAATGCAGCGCTCTTCCGTCAAAGCGGAGTTCAGCGCACCGGGGGTCCGAGGAGGGCGATTTTTTTCTTGACATCATTTTCGCCTTTTTCCTATAGTCACTTTGTAGCTAAAATGTAGTTAAAGGGTGACAGGCCTTGCAGGCGGGAATCGGGGGAATCTGAAAGGATCCGGAAGGTTAACCAACGCAGGCCAGACAAGGATCTCCGGACGATGGACAAGGTGACACGAGGAGATCGGACAGGGCCTCCCGACAACAACCCGAGTTCTCATTTTTATCGAGAGAAGAGGTGACAGCGTGCCAAGGGAAAAGAAAGCCCAGAATGAAAAGAATTCCGCAGGCCTGCTCCCTGAAGGCAAAGTGAAGTTCGAGGTCTATGGGGAAGAGATGATCGAGAAGAAGGTCAAGCTCAGCGGAAACAGCGGCCGGGTTTACCTTCCTCCCGATTGGGTCGACCACCATGT
Source organism: Thermodesulfobacteriota bacterium (assembly GCA_025454125.1). The sequence goes on along the minus strand of JALOPA010000190.1, from coordinate 939 downwards.
GAAGATCATCAGGATTGACTGACACCCCTTCCCTCCCAGGCACGTTTTGGGGGTTCTGATCGTGGCAAAGATCCTCATCAGGAAAATGAGAAAAGACGACGTCGACGAGGTGAGCCGGATCGATGCGGCCATCACGAAGTCTCCCTCCCGCCTTAATTTCAAGCCCATTGTGGCGGAAGCAACCAGGAAGAACTCCAACGCCAGCCTGATCGCGGAAATCAGGGGCAAGGTGGTGGGCTTCATGATCAGCATTATCACAGCGGGCATTTTCGGCACCGAGAAGGTCGCATGGATTTCGATGTTCGGCGTGGACCCGAAGTACATGGGCCAGGAGGTGGGAAAGAATCTGGCCAAGGGAATCTTCGACTATTACAAAGAGAAAAAGGTGAAGAGGATCTACACCTCGGTGCGGTGGGACTCCACGGATCTCCTGTCGTTTTTCAAAACCATCGGCTTTGAAAGAAGCAATTTCATCAATCTTCGAAAGGACCTGTAGCACCAAAGCCCATCCTTGGGAAAAAGCAGGTTGCTTTTTGCTGGACAGGGGAAGGATGTTTCTTGTATAGGCATACCCAGACTGAAGCGGCTCAGAGCATCGAACCTGTAAAACGATAAGATCTGCCCATGCAAGCGACTTTGCTCACATTTCCCAAAGGCGGGGTTCATCCTCCTGAATCCAAGAAACTCTCCGAGCATCTGGCCATTGAGACACTGCCTCTCCCGGACGAGGTGGACCTTCTCCTCCAGCAGCACTTCGGAGCCCCCTGCAAGCCTGTGGTGGACAAGAAAGCCAAGGTCACCGAAGGGGACGTGATCGGAGAAGTGGCCGGAGGCCTTGGAGCCTCGATTCACGCCAGTGTCACCGGCACGGTGAAGGGAGTCGGGGCCTCGACCAATCCCATTTCCGTCACCTCCGCGTCGGTAACGATCCAGACCGAC
>JALOPA010000189.1 GCA_025454125.1 Thermodesulfobacteriota bacterium | reverse complement strand
CCGACATCGGTGGCACTATGCCCATTATGCCAAAGCACATCTGGCAGTCGGTGGATAACCCCGAATCCTACAACGACCCCAAGGCTTTTGTCGGGAGCGGACCTTACAGGTTCGTGGACTTCAACAAGGCCCAGGGGACCTACCTCTATGAGGCTTTCGGGGACTACTACCAAGGCCGGCCTAAAGCGGATCGGCTCATCTATGTGCGGTCCGGACAGCCCCTGATCTCCTTGAGCAGCCGCCAAGTCGACCTTGCCAACATCCAACCTGATATGGCCGAACCGCTGAAACAGAAAGGGTTGGCGGTGATCAAGGACGAGAGGGGATGGAACAAGAAGCTCATGATCAACCACAAGAAGGCGCCATACAGCGACAAGCGTTTCCGACAGGCTTTGGCCTATGCGATCAGCCAGCAGGAGATCATCGACAAATCCCACCGTGGATTCGCCATGCCTGCCTCCTATGGGCTGCTCTCTCCAGACCATGAAATGCACAATCCCAGAACACCCTCCTATGCCTTCAACCCTGAGAAGGCCCGTGCGCTCATGGAGTCCATGGGGTATGAGAAGGGGGCCGACGGGTATTACCAGAAGTCAGGACAGCCTCTGAAGATCGAACTCCTTTCCTCCAACATCACCGTGGCCGGCCAGAGCGTGGCGGACCGGGACGGCGAGGTCGTCAAGAAGCAGCTTGAACAGGTCGGCATCCGGGTGGACCTGGTAAACCTGGAGCAGGCCACCACGGACAGCAAGGTGAAGAGCTGGGATTTCGATCTTGCTGTGTCCGGCCACGGCGGGGTATCTGGGGATGCAAGGATCTTGAACGAGATGATCCTATCCAAGTACGGTGCGGGATCGGTGAACAGCGCTCGCTTTGATGAAGATCCGGAATTGACCGCGCTCCTCGAAGAGCAGATGGTAGAAATGGACGAGGCAAAAAGGAAGAAGATCGTGTACAAGATCCAGGAAGTCTATGCACAGGTGCTCCCGGCTATTTCCCTCTATTACCCGGATTCCATGTCCGCCTACAGCGCTGAAAAGGGAATTGTTTGGTATTACACCAAAGGGGGCATCAGCAAAGGAGTCCCGATTCCTCAGAACAAGATGTCGCTGATAAGAAAGTGACAAGGGACGAGTAACGAGTGACAAGTGCGCCAGAGGCGCATAAATGACGAGTGACAAGGGACCACATCCCTCATGACAGGAAAGATGAAAAACATGCGTCGCGGGCAATACATCCTGGCCTACCTTCTTGCCGCGGTGGTTATGATGTATGTGAGCTATAGCGTGCCTAGGTGGCTGCCCGGCGATTTTGTCACGGCCATGTATTCCAGCTCCCACGTGACCCTCAACGCGGAGCAGGAACAGGAATTGCGGGCCTACTACACGCAGCGTCAGGGTTTTGGGCGATACCTTCTTGATTTTTTCAAACTCCGATGGGGATATTCCTACGCTTTCCTGACACCCATCTCCAAGCTTATTGGTGAGGCTTTGCCTTGGACCCTCCTGCTCCTGGGCACGGCCCATCTGCTATCCATGGTCCTTGGGTTTCTTGCCGGAGTGGAGGCGGCCTGGAGACGGGGCGGCATTGTCGAAAAAGCCGGAGTGGGGTCCATGACGATCCTGGAAGGCATCCCTGAGATAGGGAGCGGCGTGATCCTGCTCCTGCTTTTCGCGCTCCACCTAGGTTGGCTTCCGGCCGCAGGCGGTGAGACACCCTATGTCCTTCATTCGGCGGGCCAGCGGATTTCGGATGTGGGGCGTCATCTCGCCCTGCCCTTTGCCACTCTCTTTCTGGCCTACCTGCCCGGTAATTTTCTGCTCACCCGGGGAAGCATGGTCATGGTGCTCAAGGAACAGTTCATCGAGACCGCGCGGGCCAAGGGACTCCCGCCGTTGCGCATTCGTTATGCCCATGCGGCCAGGAATGCGCTTCTGCCCATGGTCACCCGGTTCGGTCTTCGCATCGCCTTCATGTTGACAGGGGCCTTGGTGGTGGAAACCATCTACGCCTATCCGGGATTGGGGACCCTGTTGTTTAACGCGATTGCCATGCGTGATTTGCCGTTGATCCAGGGCATCGTGCTCTTTTCATCCCTGCTGGTTTTATTCGTCAACCTGGCCTTGGATTTCCTCTACGGCTGGATCGACCCCAGGGCGGCCTATGCATATTAACCCGCGAAAAGAGCTGGCAAAGGATCACTGGTTCGTGAGCGGTGCAGGACTTGCCCTGCTTCTCGCGGCCCTGGTGCTAGCCGGACCATGGATCGCCATGCACGATCCTCATGACATGAGCTTCCGGCCCTTGGCTCCGCCCTCCTCCGAACACTGGTTGGGAGTCAACGACGGCGGTATGGACATTTTCTCTGAACTTCTCCATGGGATCAGAAACACCGTGTTGTTCGGTTTACTGACCGGGGTGACGGCCCTGGTGATCGGCGTTGCCATCGGCCTGGTTTGCTCCTGGTTCAGCGGATGGATAGACCAATTGCTGATGCGGCTTGCCGATATTCTCCTAGCCATTCCTGCGGTCATGGTCCTGATCCTGGTGGCCGCCTTTTTCCGGCCCTCCCCCTTGACCCTGGGGCTGATCCTGGCCGGTCTGACCTGGCCGACTACGGCAAAGGCCATCCGCGCCCAGGCCCTGGTCGTGAAAAAAAGCCTTCACATCCAGGCCGCCCGGCAGATGGGAGCTTCCGGCGCATACGTCATTTGGCGGCACCTGATGCCGGAGCTTTTTCCTCTCTACCTGATCGGTTTTACCACCAAGGCCAGGATGGCCATGTTCATGGAGGCCTCCCTGAGTTTTTTGGGCCTGTTTGATCCGAGCCGCAAGTCCCTGGGCATGATGATCAGCTATGCCCTCAAGTACTATTACCTCGATATCTGGTGGAACTGGCTGATTCCGCCTATCCTGTGCTTGACCCTTTTGATCATGACGGTTACCTTCTTGGCGATTAGCCTTGAAAAGGTCTTTGACCCGAGGTTGAAGGAAGCGTGGTGAAGATCGCCATTGACAACTTTAGCGTGACTTACCGGACGAAGGACCATGCCTTGCTCGCCCTGGACCAGGTTAATTTGAACCTGGTCCCCGGCAGGATCACGGCCCTGGTGGGCGAATCAGGCTCCGGCAAGACCACGCTCGGAAAATCGCTGATGGGGCTTCTGCCTGATTATGCTGAAGTTAAAGGCAGCGCCAGTCTGGATGGGCAGCAGATCGTGGGTGCGAGCGAAAGCAGCCTGAACAAGATCCGGTGGGCCCGCATCGCCATGCTCTTTCAGAACGGGGCGGCTAACCTGAACCCGGTCCATCGGATTGTCGACCAGGTAGCCGAGCCTTTGATCCAGCACAGCGGCGCAAACAGGGGCGAAGCGGAATCGAAGGCGCGGGAGGACCTCGAACGAGTGGGCATCCCTGCATCCCAGGCCGGACGTTTTCCCCACGAGCTGAGCGGAGGAGAGATCCAGCGGGTTCTCCTGGCCATGGCCCTGATCATGGATCCCGAGGTCCTGATTCTGGACGAACCCACGGCCGGCCTCGACGTCATGACCAAGTCTTTTGTGAGCCGGATCATCTTGGGAGCCCGCGATCGGGGGAAGGCGGTGCTCCTCATCACCCATGATCTTGACCTGGCGAGAAACATGGCGGACGACCTGGCGATGCTCTATCTGGGTCAGGTCATGGAGACTCTGCCGGCAAAAGATCTCCTCATGAACCCCCTTCACCCTTACACCCTGGCTTTGGGCCGCTCCTACCCCAGTATGGAGATCCATCGCGATCTGGGAGGCATCAGGGGAGATGCCTTCTACCGCGTGATCCACCGCCACGCGGTAAAGAACGGGGCCCTTCGCCCTCACTCTCATGTCGTCGGCACCGGCTCTTCTCATCCAAACGGCCACTCGCCGCCCAAGGGGTGTCTTTTTCAGCCCCGGTGCACGCAGGCCGTGCCGGAGTGCGCCGAGAAGGCTGTGGACCTCGCAGAGGTCGGGACTCACCAGGTTCGCTGTCTTCGCGGGGGAATCGCCACGCAACTCGAACTGGAGCAAGTCGGCAAGCGCTACGGTGAGGTCACGGCTCTCGGGCCGACGAGCCTCGCCCTGCGCGCGGGGGAGATCTTCTGCCTCGTGGGTGAGACCGGCTCCGGCAAAACGACCCTTGCCATGATTGCGGCCGGTGTTCTTCAGCCTGATCAGGGGCGCCGCGTATTCGAGGGCCGGGACATGGACCGATGGATCAAGGAGGACTACCGGTCTTTGGCGAGCAAGATCGGAGTGGTTTATCAGAACCCGGCCGAAGCGGTGAGCCATCGCTTTTCGGTATTTGACATAGTGGCCGAGCCCCTCAAGATCCAGGAACCGCTTCATGACAAAGAGGAAGTTCGGAAGCGGGTTGTCCGGGCCCTTTCGGACGTCCATCTGTCCACGGAGTCTGAATTTCTTGCACGCTACGCCCATGAACTCAACATGGGCGCCTTGCAGCGCCTCTGTATCGCCCGGGCCCTTGTGTCGCAGCCTACCCTTGTCGTGGCCGATGAACCCTCCAGTTCGCTGGACCCGAGCGTGCAGGCCAAGGTGCTCAAGATGATGCTGGACTTGCAGATTGAAAAAGGCCTCACCATGCTCTTCATCACCCATGACCTGGGCGTGGCCAGAAAGATCAGCGACCGGATCGGGGTGATGCTGGCAGGACGGTTGGTGGAAGTGGGGCCGACCGTTCAGATCATGGGGCAACCTGCCCATCCCTATACCAGGCTTTTGATAGCAAGCGCGGGGGGCCAGGTCGCAGAAGCGTCTGCCGGACCGGGTGGGTCCAATACCCAGGCTTGCCCTTTTGCTTCGCGATGTGATCGGGTGCAGGAACGTTGTGTGAAAGTCTTCCCGGAGCAGGTTGGATTACAAGGGAGACGGCAAAGGGTTTGGTGCCATTTCCCCCTGGCCTAGCCCCAATGCTCTGGTTCACCACAGAGGCGCGGAGGACGCAGAGAGAGAGTTATTTTTTTCGTCTATCGGGAGATCCGCCGTCGCTATAGCTATGGCGGGACAAGTACCGATAGACGAAAAGAAGCCTCTTTCTGTTTGTCCCGCCACGGGCGGTACAAACAGAAAAGTTCTCTGTGCCCTCAGTGGCTCTGTGGTGATAATGGTATCTTTAAGCAGATCAGAGTATATCATGCCCTAAGGAGGAATATCCCATGACCGAAGATCGTATAAGCGAGCAACAAATCAAAGAAACGACAAGCTTTCACGGCCATTGGTGCCCGGGACTGGCTATCGGCATCCGCGCAGCAGAGTGGGCCTTGAAGGAAATGGGCAAGGCGCCGGATGAAGAGATCGTGGCGGTCGTGGAGACCGACATGTGCGGCGTGGACGCCATCCAGTACCTGACCGGCTGCACCTTCGGCAAAGGCAACCTGATCCACAAGGACCTCGGAAAGAACGCTTTCACCTTCTACCGGCGCAGGGATGGAAAGGCCGTGCGCCTGGTGCTCCGCCCAACCATCTACGGGGATACCGGACCGCTGA
>JALOPA010000188.1 GCA_025454125.1 Thermodesulfobacteriota bacterium | reverse complement strand
GCTGAAGCGAGCCCCATGGTCACCAGCAGCACGGAGATGATGCCCACCCCGAAGAACTCGAAGATGCTTTCCACCCAGATGTGCACCACAAACCATCGCCAGTAATCGGCGAGTGAGAGGTGGCTGCCGCGGCCGTAGAGAAGTCCGAACCCGAAAAAGGCCACCACGAGAATGGCGCTCAGCATATAGAACCAGATGAGGGAGGTGAATTCGTCCTTGTGGCCAAGGCGAAGGTGGTAGCCCACGGCCCTGTAGACGATGAACAGCCACGCAATCAGGCCGATGAAGAGCGCCAGCTGCCAGAACCTTCCAAGCTCCAGGAATTCCCAGCCCTGGTGGCCGAACCAGAACCACGCCTCTCCCAGAAACCCCTTGATACCCGCGATCTCGCCGAGCAGGCTCCCTCCCGCCACCACGAGAATAGCTGCGAAGAGTAGGTGCACCAGGGTAGCCTGTCTGGCCGGCTCCCTGCCGCCGATGATGGGCGCCAGGTAGATGGCCGTGCCCACCCAGGTCGTGGCGATCCAGAAGATCGCCAACTGGAGGTGCCAGGTCTTGGCCCAGCTGTAGGGGATGAGAGTCGAGACGAGCGGGAACCAGAAGCTTGCGGGGTGAATGGTGTAGTGGGCCAGGAGCCCCCCGAAATTGGTCTGCACGAGGAAGAGCAGAATCACGACGAGAAAATACTTCGCGGCGCTGAACTGGCTGGGGGTCAGGGGGATGTCGATGAGTCTTTCCGCCAGGGCCACGCCCCTGGTCGGGCCATACCAGAGGCCGTAGTAGTGGATGCAGAAGACAAATACACCCAGAACGATCAGCAGTCCTATGATTCCGCCGATGGTCCAGAGATAGGTCTCCGTCGTCGCGACATTGCCCACGCTGCGATCCGCAGGCCAGTTGTTGGTGTAGGAATAATTGTTGCCGGGCCGGCTCGTGGAGGCCACCCACGCGGTCCAGAAGAAGAACCGGGATATCTGCTCCCGCTCGAGGTCTGTGGGGATCGTATGGGGCAGCAGTCCGTAACGTCTCTCCCCGTCCTTGAAGACCGTTTTCCAGTGCTGGGAGATCTCCTCAAACGCCTTGACCTGGGACGGCGTCAGGGCAAGCGTGTCGGCGGCGGCATCATACCGGTTCGTCTTGATCTCCTTTACCCTTTGGAAATCAATGAATCCCTTCTCGGAAACATCGAGCTGGTCATAAGGTTTCTTGTACTGCTCTTCTGCGAGGAAATTCCCCACGCTCAGGCTCATGAGGTGAAGGCTTGTGGCGGAAAACTCAGGCCCTCGCTGCGAACCGTGCCCCCAAACCGCGCCGTGATCCATCAGGCCATAGCGCTGGTACACGTCCTGGCCGGCGAGGATGTCCGACTTTTGAAACAGGACTTTCCCGTCCGGTCCCACGACCTTGCCGGGGTAGGGTGGCAGGTCCTTGATGGCAAAGATCCCTCCTCCGATCAATACCACCATCGACACGATGAAGCTGATGATCGCCGCCCACTTGAGCAGGGGTGTAGACATGGCAAACCTCCGTCCAATGAAAGTTAACCCGGCGCAGCGTTCAACTCTTTTGATTAGTTAGAATGATTGGCGGGGGAAAGGAATAGGGTCAAGACCCCATTTTAGGGATTTATTGACCCACCTTGGAGGTGCCGGCGTGAGCCGCCGTTAATGCGTTGCTGCGCGGGCATCGCTCATGATCGGAGAGGATAGAATCTCCCCGGCCGACCATGGGGGAGATCCGCTTACCTCGGAAGATCTCCCCCATCCGGTCCGGGACATTGAAGGTTTTTAGAAGCGCCGCCATCCGTATCCCTCCCGTCTAGCGGCGGTCGTCCCGATCGTGATCTTTTTCACGGTCACGATCGCCCCCGCTCCCTTGCGCTAGGCCGAGCGCTTCAAACCCTGAACCAGGCAGGCTGTTTGCGGATTGTTCACCTCGTGTCGGACGAAAATATCCGCAGGGGACGCTTTTTCACCATAGTAGGCCCTGTTCAAGCCTTCCCGCACTGCGATCACGGCGCCGTCGAGCGAAACGCCGCCATACAGGCCTTTTGACCTGGAAAAGCTCAGGATGTCGACGCTGAGGTTGGCCGTCGCCGCTTGAGCACCCACGCCGACAGGCCCTGCCGCGACCCCTGCGTCAGCGCCAAGCTTGAAGCTGTTTCCCAGCAGGGCAGCGGCTCCTCTGTCTGTCATAGCCAGAAGAATCATCTCTGAGGACTGTCCGCCGATCTGAAAACCGATGCTGGCGCCGCCGATGGTGTAGAAGCCCGGCTCACTCCACCGGCCGGTTTTCCCGTCCCGGACCAGCGCTACGGCATTGCCGCCCGAGGCCCCGATGACGATCGCCCCCTTGAGGAATTCAGGTGCGATCACTACAGCCTTGGCGCTTTTCAGAAGATCCCTGAATGCGCCCATGTTTTCGTCGTTCATGAAGTTGCTGAAGGTCATGCATGCCTTTTCTACCATCTGCGCCGCCTCCTGCTTGTCGTTCCCTGAGGCCGGTGCTGTCTGAAGCACCGTCAAGGCCGCTGCCAAGGAGACGACGGCGACGAAAAGCCATGCGCTCTTGATCTCTTTGATCTGATTGAAACGTTTCATCGCGTTCATGGCTAACTCCTTTCCCTGGTCTCGGAGATCGCGTCCGCACATTCGCTATTCGAGTGCAACAGCGGTGTGGTGCGTTCTCTGGAGTCCAGCACATCTCTTTCTCTCACGAGTAGTCATCCATGGGCGTCTTGGCAAGGCCTGAAATTCTAATCCTCTGAGATCGCAACAGGTTTTAAGCGCTCCTTGCACCATCGGCCCCCCGCTTATTTTAGGTTCAAGGGTAACAAGGAGGACCCAAGCAGGGACGGCGACAATTCCAACTGAATCTCCATATGTAGAGAAAAAGCGAGTGGAGCAGATCTGAAATAGGGTGTTCACCCCATTGACCGCTTCTTTTCCGCCCGGTACCCTTTATTCACTTCCGTGTTTACCCCTAGGTCTTTGTTCTGACATTCTTTTCAGAAGCGTTGATCTTCAAGCCCGACCCGTGAGGTTCCGGCCGGCCCGTCCAGAAAAGAAGACTGTGAAAGGCGCCTGTTCGGTGGGTGCTTTCAGTCATGCAGGACAAGGTTCAAAGCATTTCACATTCAACTGAGGAGGACGATTATGCAGCGATTGTCAGCAAAAGGAATGGTTGTTCTCGTGGTGGCGCTCTCTTTGACATTTGCAGCAATGGCCTTTGCCGACGAGAAATTGCCGGTATTCAAGGTGGGAGACACGATTTACGTTTGCGCCTGTGGTGCCGGTTGCGACTGCCAGACGATGTCTCGTAACGACGGCAAATGTGCCTGTGACAAGGAAATGAAGAAAATATAGAAATCATCCATTGCCGCACCCTTCGCTCACTGCTGGTTGGTTCGTGAGCATGGCCCGGACGTCAACAGCACGAAGCGCACGAATGCGGCGGCAGTCGGCAATTTCATCCATGGGTAAGCACACCGCACCTACAACTCTGCTCCTGATCGCCGCCCTGGTGTTTCAGATCGTCACACCGACGCTGGGGACGCAGCGGTCTTGCGGGTGTTCCGGACATGGCCACGAGGCTGTCGCCTCCTGCAACTGTCCGGGGTGTGTGGCACAAAGAGCCAGCCATCCCTGCTGTTCTTCGCAGGACAAGGGCACCTCCGAGGAAGGAAAAGACCGCCTTCCCAGTTTCAAGCCCCTTCGATGCACGTGCGGATCTCAGGATCCGATGGCCAGTCCCAAGGGGAATTTTCAGTTCATCCCCCACTCGCAGCCTGAGAGCTTTATGATCGCCCCAGAAGGTTCTGTCGAGGTTGCAGACAGTCTTCCGCCCCTGGACGCTGTATTCCTTGCTCCGGACCGCCCTGGATAAACTCTCTCGCCAAATCCCAGGTCTCTTGAAAAAGCGGCCTTGTCCCCAACCGAAAGGTCCCAAGCTGGACTCCTTCGCGGCCATGCATTGCGCTCCGGTTTGCCATGGCTTCGAACAATCGGCCGGGATAAGGCAGGGATGTTCAATCGCCATAGATCGCGTCAACATGCGTTTGCGGAGGATACTATGAAAAAGTCAGGATTCTGTGGTTTTTCCTTTGTCTTGTTGATCGCTCTCCTTTTTCTCACAGGGGGATGCGCGACGACGTCAACTGCTCCGAAGGCAGAGACGGCCAAGATGTCGACCTGCCCAAACTGCGGAATGGTTCTGAAGGAGTGGGCACACACGAACCATGAGTTCACCAACCCCGAAGGTTCGTTCCGCACCTGCTCGATTCACTGCGTTGCGGATATGAGTCAGAAAAGCGGGACCCCGCCCAAGGACGTGCGGGTGGCCCTTCACCTCCAGCCGGACAAAATGGTTTCTGCGGCGAGTGCCGTGTACGTTATCGGTTCCAAGGACCCTGGAACCATGACCCAGGTAAGCAAACTGGCCTTTGAATCCAGGGATGCTGCTGAGAAGTTCATGGGTGAAAAGGGCGGGAAGGCCGGAAGCTTCACCAACGCACTGGCTGCGGCGACAGAGGAACTGCCAAAGGCCAAGCCCATGATTCAAACCAACAGGAAGAACAAGGGCAAGATCGTGGACCCTGTGGAACAGGACCGATGCCCCGTGTGCAACATGGTCCCGGCAAGGTACCCGAAGTTCAATGCCCAGCTCATCATGGCGGACAAGAAGCGATTCCATTTCTGCTCCACCCAGTGCCTTTTCCTGTTCCTGCAGGAGCCCGGCAAGTATGGGGTAGCCACTGCAGAGGTTGGTGATGTGTGGCTGCATGATCAGGTTTCAGGAAGGTACATTTTTGCCAAGAACGCCTACTACGTGGTCGGAAGCAAGGTCCACGGCCCCATGGGCCCCGAGGCCATCGCTTTTGACCTCAAGTCAGAAGCGGCAGACTTTGCCAAGACCAACAACGGCCAGGTGCTCAAGTTCGAAAAGGTAACTCCAGCTGCCATCAAGGCAAAGTAGGTTTTTCTTGAAAAGGGCACCTGCACAGCTCCGGCGCTGTCAGGTGCCCATCTTTTGAGGAGCAGAGGGCTCAACCCTCGCTGGGCCGCTCCTTCTTGCCCCTCCTTGGGGGCTGTGTCGGGGCAAGCTCCATGTCGGGCAGGAATGCCTTAAACTTCTCGACGAGGGCCAGGAGTTTGTCCTGGTAGTAGGGGACGTTTTCATCCGGGCTCACAGGATCGTACCGGGAAGCCAGCTTGCTGTTTGCGTAGACCTTCACCTTCTTGGCCTCCCCTGTCACATAGTAGGAAAGCTGGTCGCCGGCCCGGTACGAACGCCCCGAGGCAAGGGCCAGTTCATAGAGGGCGGCCGGGTTTCGTTTTCCCTGCTTCACTTTCTCTTTGTAAATGTCGGGCGACTCACTGAGGGCCTCTGTTTTCGCCAAGCCGGAGATGGGGATCCGGTGGTGGTCGAGGTCCTCCATGGTCTTTTTCAGCAGGCTTTCGATCTCCCCTGCCCTTCCTTCGAGGAGCAGGCGAATCATGCCTGAGAGGAATTCCCTGAGGTACCTCTC
>JALOPA010000187.1:5555-7184 GCA_025454125.1 Thermodesulfobacteriota bacterium | reverse complement strand
ATCCCTGACTCAAGCGCCTTTTTGAAAGAGACAGCCAGCCCATAGTATCCCGAATAGGTCTTCCCTTTATACGAGATCTCCCAGTTCTTTTCTCCGGCTGGGGGCCAGAAGCAGAAATTGACCGTGTCCACCGCAAGAAGATAGGCCGCGGTCTCCTCCTCATTTCCTCTGAAGTGATGTTCCGCATCCCAGCTCGGGACAGGGCTGCGGCCCATGGCAAATTCCCGAGCGAATTTTCTCAACGCTTCATGGTTGATGCGGACATGCAGGCTTTTTTCCGCCACGGTCTTCGCTGTCGTCAAAACTTTGAACATGACAGGCCTCATATCACAACTCCCTGACTTTACCAATTGCATGATTTCAATTTTCTGTTAGACTGTGAGAATCAGCTATCCGTTAGCTGTCATCCGTTAACCGATTTCTGCTGCGTGGTACAGGTCGCTTATTGCGGGTCGTCCGTGGTCCGTGGTCCGTTGTTTATTGTTTCTCTAACTTGTCACTTGTCACCTGTCACCCGTTACTCTTTTTTTGATTTTAGGCATTTCTTATGAGGTTCTCCGTCCGCACCACCCTGATCCTGGTTCCTCTTCTTCTCATCTTTATCCTTTTCCAGTCTTATTTCTGGGTTCCCACATACGAAGACCAGACCCGTGGCAATCCCGATCGTCTGAAGGAATACATCACCGCTTCCATAGGGGATGCGGCTATTCTGAACCCCGTCCTGTCCGCGGACAGCGCGAGTAGCGCTATCGAAAACCTCGTCTTCGATCGGCTTCTGGATCGTGACGAAGACCTTCGTTTCAGGGGTCGTCTTGCGGCCTCCTGGGAGATTTTTGAGGAGGCTTACTTCTATTGCAACGTGAAAGCCGAGATTCCCGGCATAGGCACTGCAGGGCCGGAAGAGGTCATTCGGCTGCTCCGGGAGGCCCAATCGAGAGAGATCCAGACAGATTCAAAGCTCCAAAACGCTCTTCACAACATAAAGGAGATTTCTCTTGTTCAACCCCAGCAGTTCCGGACCAAACGAATGCTGAAAGGCAGAGAGGGAGGCGAAGGCACTGAAGTCACCCTTGCGGTCCAGGCTCCTTGGAGGATCAAATTGGTTCTTCGTGAGGTGGATCAGGATCTGTTTGAAAGCCTTTCGCATCTCCTGGGAGAAAACTACTTCGCCTCTTTCCCGTCTCACGCGTTTCTCAGCACGGATCCGAACGACAGCGTCAAACCTTCTCAAGAAGACCTGAAGGCATGGGCGCAGGAACTCCTCCCTCCGGTCGAGCACAATCCCGTCATTCTCTTCCACCTGCGGCCCAATGTGAAATTCCACGACGGCCATCCCTTCACAGCGGGTGACGTGAAATTCACCTATGAAGCGATCATGGATCCCAGAAACCTGTCTCCCCGCGTTCCGGATTACGAACCGGTCAGGCGCGTGGAGGTTCCGGATCCTTTGACCGTGCGCATCGTTTACAAGCGCCTTTACTCTCCTGCCATAGGAACTTGGGGCATGGACATCCTACCCGAACATTTGCTCAATGCCCAGGCTCTCCAGAAGGAAGCGGTCAGCCGCGGTGCGGATCCATCGAAATTTACGATGAGAGAGAGTTCGTTCAACCGCCGGCCTATCGGCTG
>JALOPA010000187.1:0-5546 GCA_025454125.1 Thermodesulfobacteriota bacterium | reverse complement strand
CGGTTCAAGGACTACTGGGAAGGGGCTCCCAACTATGAACGGTATGCCTTCAGGGTCATTCCCGATCTCCTGACCCAGGAGATGGAGTTCTATGCAGGCACTTCCGACGAATACGGGGTCCAGCCCCATCAGGTAGAGCGGCTGCAGCATGATCCGCGGTACCAGAGCTTCTCCGGGCTTTCCTTCGGTTACACGTATATCGGCTACAATCTTCGCCGCGCCCCCTTTGACGATCGACGAGTGAGGATCGCCCTGGGCATGGCCATCGATCTGGACAAGATCATTCAGTATGTGCTTTACGGGCAGGGAGAAGAAATCACTGGGCCTTTTGTGAAGCAGACGGACTACTACAATCGAAACATCAGATCCCTTCCCTACGACCCGCCAGGAGCCTTGAAGCTGCTGGAAGAAGCGGGCTGGCGCAAGAACGCTGAAGGCTGGCTGGAGAAGAACGGGAAAAAACTCCAGTTCACCCTGATCACCAACAGCGGGAATGATATTCGCAAGTCCGTGATGACCATTGTTCAGGATTCATGGAGACAGATCGGGGTGGACGTCCGAACTGCTGTGTTTGAGTGGTCCGTCTTTATCAAAGAACGGGTCAACAAGTTGGATTTCGATGCGCTGATTCTGGGATGGCAGATGGGCATTGAACCGGATCTTTACCAGATCTGGCATTCCAGCCAGACCAACCCTTACCAGCTCAATTTTGTAGGGTTCAAGAACGAGGAAGCCGATGACTTGATTGTCAGGATCAGGCAGGAGTACGACTACGAGCGTCAGGTGTCCCTCTCCCATCGCCTTCACGAAATTATCGCCCTTGAGCAGCCTTACACTTTCCTGTACGTGAGCAAGTGGACGGCTATTCTGGACAAGCGCATCGTCATCAAGGAGGTGGACTCCCTGGGGAAGGTCTCATACCGAAAGATCACTCCGACCAAGACGGGGAACTACACCTTCTATTTCAACAGATGGATCAAGCTGCCCGAAGTGCCGACCTTCGGTGCAGAAGGCTAGTTTTGGATGGGGCAGGCATCCGTTGCCCGTGGTCAGTCGTCAGGCGTCCGTGGTCAGTGGTTCGTTGAAATTGCAGTAACGAGTAACAAGTGACGAGTAACGAGTCATTTTCCTTCTTGTCACTAAAAGTCTCTTAGGTCGTCACTCCCGCGAAGGCGGGAGTCCAGAATACCTTGAATACACTGGATTCCCGCTTTCGCGGGAATGACGGAAAAGGGCCTTTTCGGACTTCTTACGAGTTCATCAACTTTAGGCACTTCTTCTCACTTTGCTTTTTTCGTGTTTCTATTGTTTCGTGTTTTCGTGGTTGGCTTTTGCTTTTCAACTTTAGGCACTTCTTATGCTTTCTTTCATCGGCAGAAGCATCATTCAGAAGATTGTCACTTTGTTCTTCGTCTCCGTCGTGTCTTTTCTCATCGTGTATCTTGCGCCGGGCAAACCGAGCCAGGTAGACCCTCTCAACCCTCGCTTCACCCCTGAACTCGTGGAGCGGTTCCGCAAGGCCTTTCACCTCGACAAGCCTCTTCACGTTCAGTATCTCTACTATCACAGAGATCTTTTCACCGGCAGAACCGTGTCCTGGAAAGACAACCAGCCTGTGCTGGCAAAAATCGGGGAACGGTTTCTGAACAGTCTGCCCCTTTTCATTGTCGGCACCATCCTCACATGGACCCTTTCCTTTCCCATTGGGATCCGGGCAGCCATTCATAGGGGAGGCCTTTACGACCGGTCTACGACCTTTCTCTCCTACCTTCTCATTTCGATTCCCGGGTTCTTTTTTGCTTACATTCTCATCATTCTCGTAGTGAATCAGTTTCAAGTCCCAGTCATCGGCATGGAAACCTTCGGCCTTGGAGATGCATCCCCGGTTCGTGTGGTCATGGACCGGATCTGGCATTTGCTCCTGCCGTCCGTACTGGGCGCCGTGGGCGGCATTGCCGTGCTCACCCGTTATGTGCGCGGCCAGATGCTGGAGGTGGAGGGTCAGGACTATGTGAGAACGGCCAAGGCCAAGGGCCTCCCTGCAGAGCAGGTTCACTACAAACATGCCCTTCGCAACGCCCTCCTGCCTTTTGTCACTATGTTCGGGCTTATCCTGCCGGGATTGATCGGTGGATCCGTCATCATCGAATCCATCTTTTCCTGGCCCGGCCTGGGAAGAATGGCTTACGAAGCCATTCTGGCGAGAGATTATCCTATTATCCTCACGGTCAACTTCATCTCGGCTGTGCTGGTGCTCATAGGGACGTTCATTTCCGACGTTCTGTATCTGGTCGTGGATCCGAGGATAAGACTGTAGAAGAAATGCCTAAAATGCATAAAGAGAGAACCACGAAAACACGAAAGAGGGAAAGCACGAAAAGGGGTGAGCTATTGTCAAAAGAAGCCCTCTCCTCTTTCGTGCTTTCCCTCTTTCGTGCTTTCGTGGTTGTGTTTTGACCTTTGCTGTGGGCCTTATGATCGAAACTCCATCTCAGATGAACAACCTCTCTGAAGCTCCCCTCTCCCCCCGGCGGTCGCGCTGGGACGAGGCCTGGCGGCTCCTGAAGAAGAACAAGCTTGCTTTGTCCGGGTTCTTGATCTTCGTCCTGTTCTTTCTCATGGCTCTCTCCGGAGTGTGGCTGACCTCGGGCACAAAGCCTCTCATCGACCCTTCGCTGGTGCGCCTTCCTGAAAAACTGCGGCCGCCCCTTTCCGCTCCCACTGCAGAGTTTCTGCGGTCTGAGGAGATTCCGGCGTTGGGGATCTATCTCTTTGGCACGGATGAGTTGGGCCGCGATGTGTTCGCCAGGATGCTCCAGGGTGCTTGGGTCTCTTTGACGGTCGGCTTTGTCGCGGTGGGGATCTCCGTGCTCGTCGGAATCCTCATGGGCGGTCTTTCGGGGTACTACGGCGAACGGCCGGTGAGGGTGATCCACCTGCTCGTTTGTTCTTCCTTGCTCGTGGGAGGCGGCTTCTTAGCCGCCGGGAATCTGCCTGCCGGGCTCCTTCTGTGTTCCTTCGCGTTAGCGTTTGCGGTCTTGTCGAGATATGGAGCTTCCCATGGAACCGCATGGCTGCGCTTTCTCTCCGCTGGGACCTTTACCGTGGATACACTGATCATGCGTTTTGTGGATGTCATGCTCTGCTTTCCCAGTTTCTTCCTGATCCTCACCGTCGTGGCGCTTCTTACGCCGAGCATCTACAACATCATGATCGTCATCGGCCTCACCAGCTGGGAAGGGACAGCGCGCTTTGTCCGGGCTGAATTTCTCTCCTTGAGGGAACAGGACTTCGTCACGGCTGCGAGGGCCTTGGGCGTCCATGATCTGCGGATTATCTTCCGCCACATGATCCCCAACGCGATCGCACCGGTTCTGGTCTCCGCCACCATCGGCATTGCCGGCGCTATTTTGACCGAGGCCGGATTGAGTTTTCTTGGTTTCGGTGTTCCACCGCCTCACGCGACGTGGGGGAACATTTTGTCTGACGGCAAGAGGTTCATCTTTGATGCGCCGTGGCTGACCTTTGTGCCCGGGTTTGCCATTTTGATCGTGGTCTTGTCCTTCAACCTCTTCGGCGAAGGCCTGCGGGACATCCTCAACCCAAAGCTGAGAGAAAGGTATTAGGAGAAATGCCCAGAGTGCCTAGAATGCCTAAAATGCCAAGAGAACCAACCACGAAAGCACGAAAGAGTGAAAACACGAAAGGGGACGTCTTATTCTCAAAAGCAGAAATGAATGAGCTTAATGAGGCAGCCATACTCAATGATAGCAAGAGTCATTTTTTTGAGGATCTCAGCAGAAGGATTATAGGCGCTGCTATTGAGGTTCACTCTGCTCTAGGACCGGGGTTCTTAGAAACCATATATGAAGAAGCCTTTAAACTGGAACTCGAGGAGCACCGTCTGAATTTCGAGTGCCAAAAGGAGATCAAGATTGAATACCTGGGGGTCCAAATT
This sequence comes from Thermodesulfobacteriota bacterium, assembly GCA_025454125.1. The sequence goes on along the minus strand of JALOPA010000187.1, from coordinate 1,588 downwards.
GGTACGCACCGATTGGACCTAGTCGTCGAAAATCGGATTATTGTGGAACTTAAAGCCGTTAAAGAGCTCACCGAGATCCACTTTGCGCAGCTGCTTTCCTATCTTAAAGCTACCGGTCTGAAGGTCGGATTGCTTTTGAACTTTGCCAAACCAAAGCTGGAAATCAGAAGGGTTGTCAACTGAACCCCTCTCTTCTTTCGTGCTTTCTTTTTTTCGTGTTTTCGTGTTGAAGTTTTTGCTTTTTCATTTTGGGCACTTTAGGCATTTTAGGCACTCATGGAAGAGTTGTTATCCGTTCAATATCTGAAGGTTTACTTCCGGGGCGATGAGACCGTGGCTCGAGCCCTTGATGGGGTGAGCTATGACATCCGCAAGGGAGAGACGGTCTGCCTCGTTGGGGAATCGGGTTGCGGCAAGACCGTCTCTGCCTTGACGATTCTCGGTCTCATACCCCGACCACCCGGAGAAATCGCCGGCGGCAGGATTCTCTTTCAGGGAAAGAATCTCCTGGATCTCGGGGAAGAGGAGATGCAGAACATCCGGGGAAGCCGGATTGCCATGGTTTTCCAGGAACCCATGACGTCCCTGAATCCCGTCTTCACAATAGGCGATCAGATCAAGGAAGCCATCCTCGTGCACGAGACCATTGGGGAATCGGAACTTCAAGAAAGATGTCTTCAGCTTCTGAGAGACGTCGGCATTCCATCGCCGGAAGAACGGATCAAGGACTACCCTCATCAGTTGAGCGGAGGACAAAGACAACGAGTCATGATCGCCATGGCTTTGGGGTGCAATCCGGATCTTGTCATTGCCGATGAACCGACGACGGCCCTGGACGTGACGATTCAGAAGCAGATTCTGAACCTCTTCGCAAAACTCCAGAAGAGGCGCGGCATGTCGATTCTTTACATCACCCACGACCTCAATGTGGTGTCCAACATTGCGGATCGAATTTACGTCATGTACGCGGGGGTGATCGTTGAGCAGGGAGAAAGAGAGGCGATTTTCAAAGGTGCCCAACATCCCTACACGCAAGGGTTGCTGGCGTCTCTTCCGCACCGATCGAAGAGGGGCGGGACCTTGCACAGCATTCCGAGAACCGTGCCGGATCCGGCTTTCAAGCCGAGGGGGTGCCCTTTTCATCCAAGATGCAGATACGCTCTAGAGACCTGTCGACAGGAATTCCCTCGGCTTTGCGATTACGGCAATGACCATTTATCGCGCTGTCCCGTCCTATATGCGAAAAGGGACAACCACGAAAGCACGAAAGGGTGAAGACACGAAAAGGAATGACCTGTTTTCAATAGAACTCCCCTCTTCTTTCGTGCTTTTCTACTTTCGTGCTTTCGTGTTTATGGTTTTAGGTTTTCAACTTTAGACACTTTAGTTCACTTCAGGCACTTTAGGCACTATTGAATGACGGTTATGCTCAAAGTTGAGGGTCTCCGAAAATACTTCCCCGTGCGCAGGGGATTCTTGCAAAAGGCCGTCGGCTATGTCAAAGCCGTGGACGGGGTTGATTTTGCCATCGAACAGGGCAAGACTCTCGGTCTCGTCGGAGAAAGCGGATGCGGCAAATCAACCATCG
>JALOPA010000186.1 GCA_025454125.1 Thermodesulfobacteriota bacterium | reverse complement strand
TCCGTAGCCTTGATCACGTCTTCAGGGCTCAGTCCTTTTCCTTTGAGTCCGCTTTTGATCTTCATGCAAATCTCGCACTCGATCTTCGGAGCGATGAGGTCGCTCATGTTCACCTTCACCCCGTTCTTGAGCACCATGGAATCGAGGAGATACCCGTAGGTCGAATCCGGCAGCCCCATCTTTTCCCGGACCGCGAGATTGGTGAAGCCGATCTTGTAGCCGGCATGCTTTTCTCCGGCCTTGAGCCGCTTTTCGATGTTCCGTTCCATGATCCGATAGGCATCGTCGAGAGACAAGCCGCCCGCCACCATGTCCGACACGGGCCCGATGGCCTTCTTGTTTTTCTCTGCGTCCACCAGAATCTGCATTTCTTTTTCAAACGCCATAGCCGCACCCCTTTCTTGATCGTCAATGATTCGTCTCAGAGATTTTCTACCTGTATATCATGGACCGCAGGGTTTTTCACCTGCCTTCTGAACACCGTCGGTCTGAGGGAAATGTCATCTTGTCTTGAAGTCGATACCCGGGTTGATCTCTCCGATGCGCTTGAGGATGGCCAGCAGGTCTTCGTCCCTCACCCAGCACAGGAGGTAGTGTTTCTCGCCCTTTGACTTGAGCCGGACAAAGCCCAATGGAAGAAACGGGCCTTCCACCGCCTCGATCTCACGGGGATGGACCTTGGCGGTTTTGCGCACGCCTGCCAGGAAAACGGTCCCGTCGCCCTCCATCCGGATTCGATAAAAGAGGCCCAGGGAAAAGTACCAGGTAAAGCACAAGATGCCCGTGATCATGAGCACCTGGAGGACGTCGCTGATTTCCGAACGGCTGATTCTTGCGATGAGGAAAAGGACGGAGACGCAGGTCCATGCCATGAGAAAGAAATAGAATGCCGCCACGACCGCGGAAGGAGCCTGGTAGTCCCTGGGAGTCACGACATGAGGTCCCCCAGGCGGTCGGCCACCCACTTGGCAACGGGCTTGGCCTTGTCGTGGGACCAGTACGGCTGCGACGCCTGGACCGTGGGCTGGTCCTTGGCCACCTTGAGGACGTATCGCTTTCCCTCATTCGGGTTGAGCTGAATCATGGCCACGCCGCCGCCGAAGGTTTCCGGTATCGAAAACTCCAGTCTCTGATCCTTCTTGAGCTTGTCCATCAGTTCCATGATTGCTTTTCTAGTCAGGATCATCCCGATCTCCTCAATAAAAAGACCTGAAATCAAAAACCTTGTTCATCGAACGCCCGGCAGCCCCGACCCTTCCGAACTCCGGGACTCTTCCCTTACTGGCGGAAGAAAAACTTGGGCACCGCGAGAATAATCTCAGGGAAGAGCATGCACAGGTTGAGTCCGATGAACTGAAGCAGGAGAAAAACCGAAGCGCCCTTCCAAATGTCCCTGGTGGTGATCTCCTTCGGTGCCACGCCTTTGAGGTAGAAGAGCGCATAGCCGAAGGGGGGCGAAAGGAAGGACATTTGCATGTTGACGGTAAAGAGCACTCCGAACCATATGGGATCAAAACCCAGCTTGCGGATGATGGGCCCGAAAAGGGGCACGGTCAGCATGATGATCCCCACCCAGTCGATGAAGGCGCCCAGGAAAATGAGAATGAACTGCATGACGTAGAGGATAACCCACTTGTTTCCCACGCCCATGATGAGGTCTGTCACGAAAGCGCCGCCTCCCACCATCACGTAGAGAGCCACAAACACATTGGCTCCGAACATGGTCCAGAGCACCATGGCGCTGGATTTCAGCGTGTTCTCGCAGGCCTGGATGATCCCTTTCCAGGTAAGGCGCTTCTGGGCGGCCATCATCACGAAAGCACCGGCAGCGCCCACGCCGGCCGCCTCCGTGGGTGCGGCAACGCCGATGACGATGGTCCCGAGAACGAGAAAAATGAGAACGCTCATGGGGATGAGGGGGAAGAGTTTTCTCACCCGCTCTTTCAAAGGGATGCGCTCCTCCGGAGGAATGGGAGGTCCCATGGTCGGGTTCAGGGCGCACCGCAAGGCCACGTAGGCAAGGTAGAGCCCTGCCAGCAGGAACCCGGGCAAAAAGGCGCCGGCATAGAGCTGGCCGATGGAGCTGTTGTCCACCATGCCGTAGACGATGAGCATGGCGGACGGGGGTATGAGAATGCCGAGCGTGCCTCCGGCCAGAATACTCCCGATGGCCAAATGCTTGTCATAGCGGCGCCTGAGCATCTCCGGCAGCGCGATGAGGCCCATGGTCACCTCGCTCGCCCCGATCACGCCCACCATGGCCGCCATCAGCGTGCAGGCAATGATGGAGGCATGGGCCACGCCGCCCCGCAGCGGGCCCGACCACTGGTACACGGCCTCGTAGATGTCCTTGATGAGACCTCCCCTCTCCGCAATGCACGCCATCAGGATGAACAAGGGGATGGCCGCCAGGAGGTAATTGGTCATGAGACCGAAAATCCGCGTGGGAACAATGTTCACCGCCGCCGGCCCCTGAAGCAGGGCCGTGAAAATCACGCCTACCGTGCCGCAGGCAAAGGCCACGGGCAGGCCCATCATCATGATGAGAAGCATGGACCCAAACATCAGAATCGTGATCCACTCGATGCTCAGCGTCATGTCATTTTTCTCCCTGTGGCCACAAAGTAGATGTCACGAATCAGCCAGACGACCCCCTGGAGGGTGAGCAGGGCCCCGCCGAAGGGCATGATGAATTTGATCGGGTAATAGGCCGGCCCCCAGTCCGTGAAGGATCGCTCCCCCGGAACCGGCATCCCCAGGATCTCCGCCCCTGCCTCCATGGTCTGGGAACTCCAGTAGAAATTCCAGCTCGTGTACACGAAGACCAGCATGAAGGTGAAGAAGAAGACCGACGTGATGATGTCCATGATCGCCCGGCCTCTGGGTGAGAGCGAGGAATAGATCACGTCCACCCGCACATGGGCACGGTAGTAATGGGCGTAGCCGCCGGCCGCCACGTAAAAGACGGCGAACAGGAGGATCATGGTCTCGTGGCCCCAGTTGGTGGGCTTGTTGAAGGCATACCGCATCACCACCTCGAAGGTGATGACCGCGCACGCCAGAAGCGTGACGCCCACCATCAGCTTTCCCATGAAGATGTTGCTCTTGTCCACGGCCAACATGAAGGTTCGCAGTGCTTTCATTTTCGCATCTCCCGCACCCTGCCCTCTCTTGGAACTGCGCAACTCCTGCTTCCCCTTCTCCCCATGGGGAGAAGGGGACAGGCGGGAGCGCTTGCGCTAGATCTCCAGTTTCTTGCCTTCCGGATCCACCAGATCCTTGTCGGAGTAGATCCCGACCTTCACGGACTTCATGTACTCCCACTGGGACTTGAAGGCCTTCATGGCCAGAGGATGCTTCTTGGCCCAGGAGACCCAGAGGGCCGGAGCGAATTTTCTGAATTTGTCGATATCCGACTCTTTGAGGCGGATGACCTCGACCTTCTGAACCTTCTGGAACTTGTCAAAAGCCTCGATGTCCGCCTTCTGGATCTGGGAGTAGTGCTCCCAGGAATGGACCTTGACCGCTGCCTCGAAGACCTGCTGCAGGTGCTTGGGGATTTTCTTCCACGTGTTCATGTTCATCTCGATGCTCATGAGGTCAACGGGCTGATGCAGGCAGGGCGTGGAAGGTGGGCCCATGATGATGTACTTGGCTATTTCGCCGAACCCGAGGTTGTAGTTGACTGCTGCGCCCACAAAGTCGGAGCCGTCGATGACGCCCTTTTCCAGAGCAGGGTAAACCTCGCCGCCCGGCAGGAGGACCGTAGAGACCCCCGCTGCTTTGTAAATGTCGGCGATAATGCCGCCGGGGTAGCGGATCTTTTTCCCTTTGAACTCCTCAAAGGAGCGGATGGGGACCTTGGAATGGATCAGGTTGTCGTCGTGCTGGATGGGGCCGATGTAATACATGTTGTGGGCCCCGTAAGCCTCCCGGGCGATCTCCTTGCCGCCAAGGCCTTCGTACCACGTCTCGAACTGCTCGGCACGGTCCAGGCTGAACGGATAGGAACTCAGGAAGGTGCACGCAGGCACTTTCCCGGGCCAGTACACGTCGAAGCAGTGCATGGCGTCAAAGACCCCTGCCTTGACCGCGTCGAACATCTCGAAGGTCCCGACAATGGAGCCGGCAGGGAACGTTTCGACAATTAGTTTTCCCTCGGTGATTTCTCCGACGTATTTGCCGAACTTCTGGACCTCGACAAAGCCTACGGTGCCCGCATCCCAGGCGGTCTGCAATTTGATCTTGATGGGCTGCTGGGCCGAGACCCTCATCACTCCCGGAAACCCGACCAACCCCGCCGCTCCCGCCGCCACGGCTCCTCCTTTAAGAAAATTCCGGCGGGACAACTTGCTCTCCGATCCCTTCTTCTTCTCCTGACTCATTGCTGCCCTCCTCCATGGTCTTTTAGGTTTAGGTGCATCTCCGGTCCGCGAAGGACCGGGCGCTCCCCTTGGTTGCACCGCCTTAAAGGCCGGTGCAAAGCCCCTATCCCCTCGACCTCGCGGCAAACCTCACCCGAGGCACATGAGCCTTCATCCCCAAGCCAACGAACGCTGTCCCATTCGCATCATAGCGTTCACTGATCTTTGAAGATGTTGTCGAATCCCTTGATGAAGCCGTAGATGATAAATCCGATGATCGCCACGACAATGGCGCCCACGATGAAGAGCGTGGTATTGTACGGTATGGTGAACATCTTCTCCCCTCTCTCTCGTTTTGATGAAACGGGAACAGTAAAGGGTTCAGAATCAAGTCCACAGGTTGTTCACGAAGAAGAAGGAATGTTCCGTATTACGGAACGAGCTTTTGATTGGCTGAACAGGTTCTTACCAAGCGGGGGGTAAAAGTGTCAAGCCAAAAATCCGTTTATTTCCCCAGCATGAGAAAGCCCCCACCCGCAGGTTGCTCAAAAACGCTCAGATACAAGGCGCGCGAAATCCTGAGGAGTGAGTCGTACAGTCCAGTACGTCGCAACGACGAGGGGTGAGGGCAACGCAGTAGATGGGCGTTTTTCAGCAACCTGCTATTTCCCTATCGATTTGCGGACCAACTGCGCGATGTCCATCACGTCGATCGGCACCTTGTTCCTCTTCGCGTAGGTCGTCATGGTTCTGACACACTGTTGGCAAGACGTGATGATCGCCTTGGCCCCCGTCCCTATCGCTTCGTCGATTTTCCTTTTCGCAATCTCCGAGGAAAGCTTGGGGTCCATCATCTCCAGATTTCCGCCCCCGCCGCAGCACTGGCAGTTCTCGCGGTTTCTGGGAAGCTCCACCAGGCGAACGCCGGGGATGGAACGGATCACTTCTCTCGGGGCGTCAAACACCCTCGCCCCTCTTCCGAGATCGCACGGATCATGGTAGGTCACGGTCAGATCCAGCGTCTTTAGCGGAACCTGCCCGCGTTTCATTAAGTCCACCAGGAACTCGGTGGCATGAACGATTTCCACTTCCCGGGGATAGTGCTCCCGCCACATCTGATAGCAGGAAGGGCAGGCAAACACGGCCTTTTTCGCCCCTTTCTTGCGAACCGCTTCAAGATTGTGTTTCAC
>JALOPA010000185.1 GCA_025454125.1 Thermodesulfobacteriota bacterium | reverse complement strand
GTTTCCGCTTTGTGCCTCTGTGCTTATGTCCCTCTGTATCTCTCTTCTCTGCTTTGTGCCTTTGCATTTTTGTCCCTTTGTGCCTGCGGCGTGATGCAAGAGACAACCTGATCGCAAGGAAAGCTTTTCAGAACCCTGGCAGAAAGCGAGGAGTCTATTGAAAACTCATCGGACGCTCAGAGACTTTGTCAAGGTGCTCAGGAAGGAGGGAGAGCTGCTCTCCCTTTCAAAGCCCTTTGATCCGAAATACGAGATCTCCGCGGTCATCTCCGAGCTGGGGAAGAGAAAAGCTCCGGCCGTGCTTTTCAGAAAGGCCAAGGGCTTTGAGATCTCCGTCGTGGGAAATCTCTTCGGAACCATCAGGCGCCTTTCTCTTGCCCTGGGGCTTGAAGAAGAGCGTCTTCTCGAAGACGTGATCCCGAGGCTGGAAAAGAGGATCCCCCCTGTTTCGATCTCAGAAGACCCGGCGGACTGGGTCTCCATGCCCAAGGGTAAAGTGGACCTTCTCAAGGTCCTTCCTGCTCTGACGCACTACTCCAAAGACACAGGGCCTTACATCACGTCAGGCATCTCTTCAGCCAGAGACCCTGAGACCGGAGTGACCGGCCGGGGGCTCCATCGCATGGAGGTGAGGGGCAAGGACACCCTCGGCATCTCCCTCCTCAACCCGCCCCTCGCCGACATCTACGCGATGCAAAGGAAAGCAGGCAAGAAGAAGGAAATCGCCACGGTGATAGGCGTTCCTCCTGCGGTTTTCATCGCCTCCATCTTCAAAGTCCCCGCAGGAACAGACAAGCTCTCCGTGGCAGGAGGGCTCATGGGAGAGCCCGTGGAGACGACCATGGCCGAGACTGTGGATTTGGATATCCCGGCCCGTGGAGAGATCGTCATTGAAGGCTACATTGATCCCAAGGACAAGGAGGAAGACGGTACGCTCGGCGAATCGAGCGGTTACTACATGGCCTTCGGCAAAAGCCCGACCATCCACGTGACCGGCTTCAAGTATCGAAAGGGCGCTCTGTACCATGCGGTCGTGCCCTGGGCCCGTGAGGTGGACAGTCTCCTTTACCTCGTTCATGGCCTTGACTTCATCCCCAAAATGAGAAAGGAAATCCCTTCGCTCCGGCGAATCCATCTGGCGCCCATGACCTTCGGCTCCCACGTGGTCATGAGCATGGACACGGACCACAAGGGGGAAATCCGAAGGGCCCTCACCCTGGCGCTCTCTTTCACCATGGTCAAGAAGGTGGTCGTGGTGGATGTGGACGTGGACCCCCAGGACGGCCAGGAAGTGGAGTGGGCTCTCGCCACGCGGTTCCAGGCGGACCGGGATTTGATCGTCATCCCTGAGCTCAGGGGCCAGCCCATTGATCCCTCCTCCAAGTGGACCGGGGAGGGCTTTCTCACCACCAAGACGGGCCTGGACGCGACCCGCCCCAAGAAAGAAGGGTTTGAGAAGGTGGATGTTCCTGAAGAGGTGAAGCGTCGGTTATCTCCTGTGCTGAAGGATCTCATGGGGAGGATAAAATGAGAAGACTCGTGATAGGCCTCACAGGGGCCACAGGCGCCATTTACGGGATCAGGCTGCTGGAGTTCCTTTCCAAATCCGATGTGGAGTCACACCTGGTCATCTCCACCTCGGCGGAGAAAACCATCCGCATGGAAACGCACTACACCTTGGAGCAGGTGAAAGCCCTGGCCACGGTCACTTACAACATGGAAGACGTGGGCGCCGACATATCGAGCGGGTCTTTTCACACGGAAGGCATGGTCGTCATCCCCTGCTCCATCAAGAGTCTCTCCGCCATTGCCAATTCCTACAATGAAAATCTCCTGATCCGCGCAGCCGACGTGACGCTCAAGGAGAGGCGAAAACTGGTGCTTGTGGTGAGGGAGACCCCTCTCCACAGGGGCCATCTGAGCCTCATGCTCAACGTGGCCGACGCGGGTGCCGTGATTCTCCCGCCCATCCCGGCTTTCTACTTTCTCCCCAAGACCCTGGACGACATTATCAACCACACGGTCGGCAGGGCTCTCGACGTGTTCAACATCGACCACAGTCTCTTCAACCGCTGGGGAAGCAAGAAACTCAAGAATGCCCTCAAAGCGAAAGGCACCTCCAATTAAGATGGCCTCACAAAAAGTCGAAAAACGCCTTATTCTGTCATTCCCGCGCAGGCGGGAATCCAGTCTTTGCAAGGCTTTCTGGACTCCCGCCTCCGCGGGAGTGACGACCTGGAGGACCTTTTACGAACCCATCAATTAAGATTCGCGGAAAAATCGTGGACGGAATCCGCGTGGCTTCGGACTTCACCCAGGTCCCCTGGGTCAAGGACCAGTTCGCCTGTAAACTGGCCATAGACGCCTATCCCGGGACGCTCAACCTGGAGATCACGGAGACCGAGGATCTCAAGGCCTTTGACGCCGTCAAGTCACGCGAGGGAATCGAAATCACGCCGGAGCAGGCTTCCTTTTGCAGCGCCAAGTGCTACCCGGTTCTGATTGCGGGCAAAATCAAAGGGGCCATTGTTTTTCCCTGTGTGGCGGACTATCCCAAGAGCAAGATGGAGCTTATTGCTCCTGTCCACGTGCGAAACGCTCTCTCCCTCAATGCCGGCGACGTCATCGAAGTGGAACTCCTCACTCCTTAAGCAGGGCTACGGTATCCCTTCTTTAGTCCTCCGCTTCGCTTTTCCACTTGAGGAGGCCCAGGGGTTCGAGCACGCTTTTCTCGATCTCCGCGGCCATCCAGCCCATGTCCTTATTTGGAGGGCCTGATCGAAAGATCTCCGTGATCCTCCGGGCGCGTTCTCGCGCCGCACCATAGCCTCTCCGCCTGGCTTCTTCTACCCGCTCCCAGTCCCGGGTCTCTTTGAACGCCCCGAACGCCTCCATGAACTCCGGAAAGAGAAGTTTTCTGAGCCCGTCCAGAAACGCCGCATAGAGTCCCAAAGAGGCCGTCTTTCTCTGCCGCACGATATAGGCCAGCTTTCCACCGTCATTCGTATCGGCGAGAATGTCCTTGAGGGCCCGCGCGAAAAACTCGATGATCGTGTGAGGAAACGCCCCTAAAAGGTTTCGCCACACCTCTCGATCGAAATCCACATCCTTCAATTCCCCTACTTCGTGGTAAATGTAGGCTTCGATCTCCTCTTCACAGATGCGGTCAAAGTTCTCCTTGAGCGCTTTGGGGTGGTGGTCCGGAATCCCATAGGTCTCCAGGGCAAATCGAAGAGCCTCTCGCGACGACTTCTTCAAAAAGAAAATCAGGTTCCAGAGAAAGATCCTCGCCGATTCTTTTCGGATCAGGATGGCCCGCTCTTGGGATAAGGCAGGGACGGTCATGAGATCTCTTGCGTGCTCCCTGCCGAGCACGTGGACCGGAAATCCCTCCACGGTTCTCGTCTCCAGGAGCTCCGCAAGGAGAAAACTGGGTTTGAGGCCTTGCACATACCCCGCGCCGTAGAAAAGGCCGTGAGGCATGAGAACCGCGTTGAGCCCCTCCACGTCGAAGGGATCATAGGTGGTTCCGGCCACGGAAATTCGGCCGAACTCCTCTTCTTCCAGTCTGTCCCACTCGTCCTCTTTTTCTCCGATCCACTGGAGAACGACAGAGGAGTCCGCTTCGACCCACGGCTCCAACCCCTTTTCCCACTTGTAGAGATCGCGCAGCCTCAGGGCCAGCCCGCACACGGAATAGGTCCCGGCGTACCGGCAGTCCGAGATGCTGCAGTTGTGGCGAACCTGTGCGATGAGGTCTTTTGAGTCTAACATCCACGGATCTCGTCAGGAAACTTCCGGTTTGGGTAGTTACCGGTCTAGGCGGGAGCCTGAAGCTTCTTGGCGATGTCCTCCTGTAAGGATCTCTTGTCCGTCTTTTGAGCGCCGGTATAAGGCATGGCCTCGATAAACTCGATGCGTTCCGGAAGCTGAAGCACAGAAGCCTTCTGCCCTTTCAAGAAGGAAATGATCCCGTCAAAAGTCAACTGCGCCCCGCCTTTGGGTTGGATATACGCGCAAACCCTCTCGCCCATGAGCGGGTCCGGCATGGGAATGACCGCCACCGCCGCCACACCCGGATGCCGGGTGATGAGCCGCTCGATTTCCGTGGCGCTGATGCTCTCGCCGCCCCGGTTGATCATTTCTTTGATGCGGCCCGTGAGCGTGATGTAGCCGTTCGTATTGATTCTGGCCAAATCCCCGGTCCTGAAGAACCCGTCCTTGGTGAAGACCTTCTTGTTTTCTTCCGGATTGTTGAAGTAGCCCGTGAAGACCCCCGGGCCTTTGAGGACCAGTTCACCCTCTGCCCCCGGTTTGAGCGTTTTCCCTTTCGAGTCGATCACCTTGTAGGTGTCATAAGGGCATGTGGGCCTGCCCACGGTCGTACAGAGGACCTCCAGCGGGTCTCTGGCCCGGGTGATGGTGGTCATCCCTTCTGTTCCGCCGTATCCGTTGAAGAACTTCATCTTCAACCGCTCCGTCACCTCCTTGACGAGATCGGGGTGGCTTGCCCCGCCTGCGCTGTGCATTTTCTTCAGAGAGCTCAGATCATACTTCTGGAGGTCTTCGTACTGGAGCAGCCTCTGGGCCAGGGTGGGGACCCAGATGATCGAGGTGACCTTTTCCCGTTCAATGGTCTCACAGATGTCTTTGTTGTCCGTGGAATCCAGGAACACCACCTTTCCAAGAGTGGTCAGCGTGCCCATGAAGCCTTTGCTGAAGGTCAAGTCATGGCCTATGGGGCCGGCGAGCAGGTTGATGTCCTCGATGCTCTGTTCCCAGGACTTGGAGCAATAGGCGATGCCGTTGATCAGGCTGTTGTGGGTTCGGGGCACGATCTTGGGCGCTCCAGTGGTTCCCCCGGTCGGTCCCATGTGGGCCACCTGGCCCGGGTCCGGCCGCCGCTCAGCAAGCTTGGCCAGATTGCGCTCCGTCAGCTTGGCCTTCTCGATGAGCGATTCAAGGCTTTTGAAAGGCTTCTGATCCCCCTCGCCGCGCACGGGGATCACCCTCTTCATGGTCCGATGTTCCTTCAGGACGTCGCGGATGATGGGAGCGTAATCCGTGCTCCTGTATTGCGCCGCCACGATCCAGGAGGTGGCTCCTGTGAGGCTGATCAGGCGTGAGATTTCGAACTGGCGATACCGGTCGATGAGCAGGACCGTGATCGCCCCTATCTTTTGCAGGGCAAAATAGGCGAAGACGAATTCATTCCAGTTGGGGAGTTGGACCAGGACCCGGTCCAGGGGTTGAATCCCCAAACCCATCAGCCCGACGGCCAGTCGGTTGGTCTTCTCCCGGGCCTCGCCGTAGGTGAGGCGCGTTCGGCCGTCCACAAAGGCTTCTTTGTCGGGATGAATGTCGGCGGCCCGGTCCAGCAGATCCCCGAAGGTCAGGCCCGACCACCACCGGAACTGGTTGTACCTCTCCGCATCGTTCTTCCTGTAGGGAGTGAATCCATCGAGAAACTTCACCATGGTCAGCCTCCAATTCAAAAGATGGCATGGCCGTTTTTCTTTGTCAAGAAAATTTGCTCTCTCCTTTTTCCTCCGGCCCCTCACGCTTCCATTGACACCTTTTCTCGGGCACCTTAAGTTTTGAAGACGAATGTCACGTGCTTGAAAAGGGGATGGCGGTGAATTTCGCTATTGAAGCCAAAGAATTGAAAAAGACCTTCGTGGCCGGCTGGCTCAGGAAGAGGAGAAAGGAAGCCTTGAGAGGCGTGGACCTGACCGTGCCCGAGGGTGCGTTCTGGGGCCTCCTGGGTCCTAACGGGGCAGGCAAGACGACTCTCCTTTCGGTCATCGCCAACCTGCTGATCCCTGAGCAGGGTGAGGTT
>JALOPA010000184.1 GCA_025454125.1 Thermodesulfobacteriota bacterium | reverse complement strand
AGAGAAGCTGAACGACGCGGCGACCCTGTTCTTTGACCGTTATGAAAAAGCGACGAAGGCCCCGGCCTATGATCTGGTGAAGTGGATTGAAAAAGGGGCCGATTTCGGTGAATTTGCCGCGGATAATCTATCAAAGGATCTGGAGAAACTGAAACGGGGGGAGTCTGTCACAGATCCTCTGACAAAGGCCGAGATTCCTGCAAGGAAGTACATTATTTTTGAAATGCCCCTTGGCAGGGAGCACAAAGACACGGCAGGCTACATTGACCTGTTGATATGGATTAAGATCCCGCCCGATGTGGCCTTGGCGAGAAAACTGAGAGAGGTCACAGCCGCCTTTCTGAGAACCGGCAAGAAAGAGAATTCACCGGAATTCGTTGCATGGATGAACACCTATCTTGACAACTACCTGAAAATCGTTCGAGAAGTGCTTCAGATTCAAAAGCGGAAAGTCAGCCCCCGTGCGGACATCAGCTTGGACGGCCAGGCGGGCCTTGAAACCATGGCGCAAAAGGCCACGAGGGAGATCCGGAAAAGGCTACCCTGATTCAGGAAGAAAAAGAATGTCTGCTTCAATTCCAGATAAGGACGCGTGGAACGGCTGCCTCTGTGTGGATTCCTTCATCAAGACCGCGTTTGATGCGCGGGCTTTGGCCACAGCCTTTGAAATAGGTCTTGTCGACTTCATGCTCCAGACCGGCAGGGTCGAAATCGACTCTCTTGCAAAGCGCTGGAGCGCCGGCTTCCAGGCCATGCGCCTTCTGGTTTCTCTTCTGGCGGAAAACCGGGTGGTGGAAGAACACGACGGCCGGATCAGTCTCACCGACGAGTTCCTTAACGCCCTTCGCTTCCGGGATCTTCTCCAGCTCAAGGTTCAGATGGCGAATTTCGCGGCCCATGACTTCCTCGATTATTTCAGTGATCTGATCTGCAGGCCAGACCACTTTGGGCAGAAGTCGAACTTTCGGAGGCTGTTTGATTACGGGAGGTGTTTCGAGCACACCAAAGAAAACTATGAACGGACAAAGCGGTGGATGTGGATTACAACGACCCTTACGAAATACGAAGCCCTGGGCTGTCTGGCCCATCACGATTTCAGCCGGTACGGGCGAATGCTGGACATCGGTGGCAACAGCGGGGAGTTCGTCCTCAGGATTTGCAGAAAACACCCTGAGATTCATGCAACGGTCTTTGATCTCCCCCTGGTCTGCGACATCGGGCTGGAACACATTCGCCCGGAGCCTGAGGCAATCAGGATTTCATTCGTCAAGGGCAATGCGCTGAACGATGAGCTGCCGGGAGATTTTAACCTGGCGTCCTTTAAATCCATGCTTCATGACTGGCCTGAAAAAGAGGCCAGGGAGTTCATCACCAAGGGAGCTCAAGCGCTGAAGCCCGGAGGTACGCTTCTTATTTTTGAAAGAGGGCCGATCGAGGTGGACAAGGGGACCCTACCCTATTCAGCGATTCCCATGCTCCTCTTCTTCCATTCCTTCCGCGGTCCATCCTTATATGTAGAGCAGCTCAGAGCTCTCGGCTTCCAAAACATCACCGTCCAGCGCATCGATCTCGAAATGCCCTTCTTCCTCCTGACAGGAGTGAAACCCTGATCCCCTTTGCTGCTCCGTCCTGTACTGAATAACCTTCAAAACCAATCATCGTGCCTAATCACCAACAAAAGGTGCCACGGACAAGCTTTGCTTGTCCGTGTCTGCTCAACCCCTCCGGTTGATCCTGTCTAAACCTCCCTTTGCCCATGTGAATCCCGCTCGGCTCGTGGTTGTTTACTGCACCATTCAGCGCTATAGTGGCGCCCTCTCCCTCATTCGCGAGACGCTCCGGAAGAGCCCTGATGAGAGGCTGGAGTGGCATCAAGGGCTTGTAGCGGTCATCGAAGAACTTCGTGATGCTATCAAAGTCAGCACCAAAACCCCGGCAGAAAAGACCAACCACTGAGTTTCATTCAAGGTCTTTTCTCTCGCAGAGACCATAAAGAAAAATATCCTGTAGATCCTGTCAATCCCATCTAATTACGGCTTCACGCCTGGAGCGGTCTTGGGTTTTGCCGGTTGGATTGGGACGGATTTGCTCTTGTCCTCCATGACCCCTCTCATCTTGTCAAAATCCTTGGGTTCAAAGAGCTTCTCGGCAAGCACCGTGCTGCCTTTCTCAATGGTCACGCGAAGAAAGGTCGCGTCTTTGGCCTCGAATTGTGCCGCCCCCGTGCCGACTTCTCCTGCCTTTACCGGTGCAAAGACAGTCCCGAAATGATAATTCCAGTTCTGAGGCGTGGAGGCCGTGGTCAAATAGCCCTTCAACAGCAAATCACTGACGTCCTGACCGCAGTTGTTGTCGAACTGGGCCCGGATTTTTTGCATCCCGTACTTGTTATTACCCTTGGGCAGATAGGAGAACTGGACGTCCTTGAAGGTGATGCAGTTCGGCGGCAGGGTGCCGGACTGCGCGTACGCGGAAGAAGAGAAGCATGCCACGAGTAAACCCGCCAATGCCAGCTTGAACCACAATTTCATGTTCTTGATCCTCCTGTTCAGTATTGGAAATAAAAATCCCATTCATCAAGGTCGGCCTCTGATCGAATGGGTATGCGCATGTTAACTCACTTGGGGCGAAAAAGCCAGCGAAAACCGAAACCCCGCACACAAAACCGGACGGCTCCAGCGAAAGAGCCGCCCGATCAATAGAGTTTTCTTGTTGAGAAATCAGTGCCAGTTCCGCTGAAAGCGGAACGGGCGAGAGGATGCTTTTTCTCCCTGCCTCCTGCAATAACCTTCAAAACCTGCCAATTTCCCCAATTAACAGACTTACCAGGTCCACAGAGAAAAATATCCTGTAAATCCTGTCAGAGTGTTCCTCTCAGAGTGCGCTAAAGGGTAAGGCTGTGATCCGCTCTCCGAGCGGCAACAGGACATCGCCGGGGTGGACGACATAACCCTGGTGGGCCTTCTTTCCAATGTCTTTCCTGAATGCAATGATTCCGCCGGCCATGGAGGGGATCGGGGTTGCAGAGAGCTTGACTTCGATTGGGATGAGCTTGACTCCCAGGTCGACGATGAAATCGACTTCGATCCCCGCAGACGTGCGCCAGAAGTAGACTTTAGGGGCTTCCCCGCGATTTCTGAGTGTCTTTACGATCTCACCCGAAACAAAGGATAGCGGACGTTGATTGATTTCTTTGAGGAATAGACTGAAATCTGTGCTGTTGGGAGGCTGTTATTGCGAGGCCGGCAGAAGCCGGTCTCGCAATATTGTTTTTTGGCCTGGAACTGCTTGAATTCAGAGGGTGTTCCCGCCTCCGAGACCATTGACAGAAGCAACGGGCATGGTGTACAATGCAAGTTCTCGTAGGATGTCGGGAAGGAACAGGATGGAGCGTTGAAAGTGTGTAAATCTTTTCCACAAAGTGGAAAGCATCCAACCTGTTGAATGGAAGTCTCCTACACACCAGCAAAGGGCATGTCTTTATAACGCATAACTATTCGAAAGCAGGGCTAAAATAAAAACACATTCCTTTGCGCTTTGAGCATGGTTCTTGCTATGAGTAATTGCTTGCAATAAGCTATTTCCCTTGGACAAATGAGAGGGAACGTTTATCTCGTAGGCCCCCTGGCAGGGGCGCTAATTCTATCTCATCATGAAGGAGGAAATATGGCAGATCAACCGACAAAAGGACGAGGAGCAGCAGCACAGGCGGCAGGAGCACAGCAAGCGGCGGCAGCGCCGGGTCAGGCCAGGATCGTCTGGGACGACACCAACATGAGAAGCGTCTATGCGAATGTGGCGAACGTGGCCGGCACCAGAGAAGAGATTGTACTGCTCTTCGGAATGAATCAGGCCTGGCATGCAGGGCAAAAGGACATCAAGATCCAACTCATGGACCGGATCGTCATGAGCCCCTTTGCGGCCAAACGGCTTTCCATGCTGCTCAACCAGGTCCTCCAGGATTACGAGAACCGGTACGGACAGCTCGAAGTCACAGCGGCTCCTCGGCCGGACACGGCTTCGGTGCAGTAGAGGATTGGGAAAAGCCAGACTACCCTTCCCCCTCTCCGCTAGGAGGCTGTGTCGAAATGTCATTTCGAGGCTATAGCCGAGAAATCTTGATTTTGGATGTTGCGGGATTTTAAGATTTCTCCCTTCGGTCGAAATGACAGAAAACGCGCTCGCCCGTGATTGCGACACAGCCTCTAGAGGAGGGGAAAGCATGGGGAACGGATGGAAAGGCTGTTTTTGAGTGTTCAATTTTGACAAACTCGTAAGAAGTCGAAAGACGCTCTTTTGTGTCATTCCCGCGAATGAAGCCTGTCCCCGCGCAGGCGGGGAGCGGGAATCCAGCCTTTCCGAGGTTTTCTGGACTCCCGCCTCCGCGGGAGTGACGAGCGGAGGGGCTTTTTACGAACCCATCGATTTTTGTTGTTGCTTGACGGGTCAGGTTAGGTACCGGCTCCCCTTCCCTCCTCCTCGGGATTTGGTGTGCTCACCCCAGTCCTGGGGGGGAGGAAGAGGACGGGTTATCCAGTATGGTCCAAACATCACCTTATGGAAAGAACTGCAGAAGACGATCGAGAGCGTTTAGAAGGGCCATCCGGTACCGAGCTTGACAGAGATTTGTGGCGCCAGTTCGTTCAGGCAACCAGCCCCAAAGCTTTTTGCCAGAGCTGGTTGCCTATCCAATGCCGGATGCTAAGAGGCGTGCGGTGCGGCATGGTTCTTCTCGGAAACCCGGACCGCGGTCCCTTCACCCCTGTTGCGGTCTGGCCGGATGCCAAGCTCAGCATGACCCATCTCACCGGCGCGGCGGAACGCGCCCTGCGGGAGCGCCGCGGCCTTCTCCTGGAAGGGGACGCAGTCCCTCCTCCTGAAAGCGGCTACCCTGAATCCGTTCAGGTGGCTTACCCCCTCGAAGTGTCCGGAAAACTTCACGGCGTCGTGGTCCTTGAGGTGGACGAACACCCTCGCCACGAAGTTCAGGCCATTCTCCGGTATCTTCACTGGGGAGCGGCGTGGCTCGAGGTCATGATCCGGCGTGCTGAAGCGGCCAGGGCCGAAGAGTCCAACGAGCGCCTGCAGAAGATCCTGGACCTGGTGGCCAGCTCGGTGGAGCACGTGGGTTTTCACGGCGCGGCCATGGCCTTTGTCACCCGGCTCGCCACCACCCTCGAATGCGACCGGGTCAGTTTGGGGCTGACTCGGGGCAAGCACGTCAAAGTCCAGGTCATGTCCCACACGGCCGATTTCGGGAAGCAGACCAACCTGGTCCGGGCCATCGGGGCGTCCATGGACGAAGCCATGGATCAGCATGCCATGGTCGCCTATCCCCCTCCTCCCGATGGGCTTCCCTTGGTCACCAAATCTCACGAGGAGCTTTTCAAGCAACACGGGTCGGCAGCGATCCTGACCATCCCCCTAGAGCACAAGGGAAAGGTCATCGGCGGCCTGACCCTGGAGCGTTCGGCGGACAAGCCTTTTGACAAGTGGACCGTGGAAGCGTGCGAAACCGTGGCAGCCCTTGTTGCTCCGATCCTCGAGACCAAGCGCCACGAGGA
>JALOPA010000183.1 GCA_025454125.1 Thermodesulfobacteriota bacterium | reverse complement strand
TTGACTTTCACTCCTTTTTGAAGAAGTTGAAGAAACCTATCGAAAAGCTTTGGTTTTGTAATCAGAAAAAAGGTCGGGTTAGACATGGCACTTTCCTTGTGAATCGCTTGGGGTTTCATTCCCCGCAGCTTGCCGCGAGGCCGTCATACCGGCGAACCCGCCTGAGGCGGACAAGAGCCGGTATCCAGAAAGCCTGACTGGATTCCGTGTCAAGCACGGAATGACGGCCCGGGACAGAAGATGATATCCCGCTGCTCGAGGCGGGGGAGTTCATTTAAAGACTCGGAGAAAGACAACGGGGAGACTGTGACTGCAGTCTCCCCGCTCAAGCAAGTCAATTCAATCCTTCTACCAGTTAAAGACCGAGTCCAGGTCCTTGTCCGTCACCTTGAAGGTGACGTTGTGAGGCGGAAGCTGCTCTTTCTTGAAGAAGTCAGGCAACCGGTCGTGCTTGGACGTGAACCCTGCCGCGGCATTGAACTCCCGTTCCTTCTTCAGAACGGACTTGCCCAGGGCCGTCACGTCGTCCGCGGTCAGCTTCAGCCCAAAGAAGGCGTTGATGGAGTCAATGAGGGCCTGAAAGGTTTCAGGCTGATCCATGATGGCGAAAGCGATGAACAAGCACATGCCTGTGGAGTCAATGGCAGCGGTGGCAATCTGAAGGTTCCGCGACAGCTCCGCCTGGCCCTCGGGTTTGAGTGGATCGACCTTGCCGCCCACGCCGAGGATGTTTGTGGCCACGGCATAACCTGCGGTGTGGTCCGCGCCCATGGTCGTTGTGGCGTAGGTGACACCGATGCCCTGGACCCCTCGAGGATCATAGGCAGGCATAGACTGGCCTTTGACTACCGGGACTCTCTCCACTCCGAACACCTTGCCGGTGACGGCGGCGCCGCTGCCCAGAATCCTACCGAGAGGGGTACCCTTGCCCACCTCCTTGACCAGGTTGATGGCGGCCTGTGCGTCGCCGAACTTGGCTATACCCGCTTCCATGGCCACGCCGATGGTGGCTCCCATTTCAATGGTGTCCAGGCCGAAGTCGTCGTCCAGCCGATCCAGCATAGCGATGGAATCCAGATCATCGATGCCGCAGTTTCCGCCGTGAGCCCAGACGGTTTCATACTCGGGTTGCTTGGTGAGGTAATGGCCGTCTTTGTTGTAGTAAGTTCCCGAACATCGAATGACGCAGCCGCGGTGGCAGCCGTGAGTGGCCGAGCCTGCGCCGCCCCGTTCATTTTCAACGGCCGCCTGAGTTTCCCCGCTGATCTTGGAGCAGGTGTCGAAGCGGCCCCACATGAAGTTCTTGGTAGGGTATCCGCCGGCTTCGTTGATCACGTTGGTGAGCACGTTGGTCCCGTAGGCAGGGAGTCCCTGGCCTGTGACCGGGTGTTTCCGGAGTCCGTCCACCCATCTCTTGGTCGCATCCTTGAAGGCTTCAGGGTCCTTGGGGCTTCTCATCTTGGCGCCTGTGTCGTCGATTACAATCGCCTTGACGCCCTTGCTCCCCATGACCGCGCCTACGCCGCCGCGGCCGGCATGTCTGGTCGGCCGGAGCTCCATGTCCGTGCAGGCAATGGAGGCTGCGGCCAGTTTCATTTCGCCGGCAGGCCCGATGGAAATGACGCCGATCTTGTCTCCGAACTCGGCCTTGATCTTTTCGACCGTGTCATAGTTGCCCAGCATCTTGAGATTGTCGGCAGGGGTGATCTTCGCCCCGTCTTTGTTGATGAGGATCTTGTAGAGAGCGCCCTCTTTGGGCCTGCCCTCGAAAACGATGGCGGCATAGCCGAGCCTTGCGAGCATCTGCGAAGGCTGGCCTCCGGCGTTGGCTTCTTTGATTCCTCCGGTCAGGGGGCTCTTGCAACCCACGGAAAGCCTGCCGGACATGGCTGCTGTCGATCCGCTCAGCATGCCCGGGGCGATCACGAGTTTGTTGTCCTCGCCAAGGGGATGGCAGAGGGGAGGCACTTCCTTGGAAACGATCCCGGAAGTCATGGCTCGTCCGCCCAGGCCTGCGTAGTCTCCCACGGGGCTTACCGTTGCCTTGGGTCCGCCGGCTGCGCCCATGTTGATTCTCAAAATTTTATCCATGAATACCCTCCTTTTAAGGTGGTTAAGTGAGGAGCCTCTTCTTGACGTCTCGATCTATGGATATATCCCTTTGGCGGGAATGTCAAGAAAGATTAGTGATATTAAGCGGTTATATCATTTTCGACATAAAAGGGGGACGCGAGGTGTGAGTTGTCCACCTTTCAGCATCCTGTTGACATAAGGCAGACATCGTCATATAGTATCGCATGACCGTATTCCACTGGAATAATGAGAAGAATGAATGGCTGAAAGGAAACCGGGGCGTTTGTTTTGAACAAATCGTTCTCTTGATGGAACGCGAGGAGGTGCTGGATGTGCTCGAACATCCAAACCAAGAGAAATACCCGGGGCAGAGGATAGCGGTCTTATGGATCAACGAGTATGCCTATCTCGTGCCCTACGTACAAGAAGGAGAGGAAATATTCTTCAAAACGATCATTCCCGGCAGAAAAGCCACGAGCAAATATTTGAGGAAAGAAAAATGAAAGCAACAGGTTTGGATAACGAAGAAAAAGATCTTTTGGACTCCTATGAGCGGGATGAATGGAGACCGGTCAGGAATCCAAAAAAGGAAATCAAGAAACTCAAGGACTATGCCCGAAACACCCTCCAGAAAGACAAGAGAATCAATATTCGAATGTCTTCAAAGGATTTGGATCAAGTCCAGGTGCTCGCAGCCCAGGAAGGCGTGCCCTATCAGACCTTGATCTCCAGCATTATCCATAAGTATGTTTCCGGCTACCTCACAGAGAAGAAGCGAGCATAGTTCACACAATGCGATTTGGAGACGCCCCAACCGAGCGTCACAATCCTGAAAACCTGCCAAAGTCCCTTTTTCCCATAAACGTGGATTGAAAAGGAGGGCGGGCCAATGAAAGAGGTCGTCATAACCGCGGCGGTGCGGACACCCATTGGAGCTTACTGCGGCGCCATGCGCGAAGTGCCGGTCGAGAAGCTCGCGGCCGTTGTGCTCAACGAAGCGGTCAAGCGGTCCAACCTCAAACCTGAGGAGGTGGATGACGTGGTTTTGTCCCAGGCCTATGCCGGCGGCGAGTCGCCCAATCTTGCCCGTCTGGCATTGCTGGAGGCAGGCTGGCCTGTGGAGGTTCCCGGCATAACGGTGGACCGGCGGTGCTGCGGCGGCGTCGCCTCCTTGTGGACCGCGGCCATGGAGATTCAAGCCGAGTATGCGGAGATTGTCGTCTCCGCCGGAGCGGACAGCATGAGCCGGGCTGAGTTCTACATTCCGGGAGAGTACCTCAAGTGGGGGATCGGAGGGAAAACAGATCCCAAGTGGGGGTTCTTCCCGAGACAGCACGGCAGCATGAGCCTGTGGGGGATTCCCTTTTATGACCGGATACAGCGGGGCCGGCCCATGCATCAGCCGATCGAGCGTTTTGGCGAACTCAACTCCATGATGACCTGGGCCGAAACAGCGGCAGAAAGGGAGAGCATCAGCCGGCTGGAGGCGGATCGCTGGTCGGTGGGTTCCCATCAGAAAGCGATCAGCGCGGTGGATTCGGGGAAGTTCAAGGAGGAGATAGCCCCTGTGCTGGTTCCCGGAAAAGGCGGCGAGGCTCTTTTCGCTGCGGATGAAACCCCGCGTCGCGATACGTCGCTGGAGCAGCTTGCCAAATTGAAACCCGTTTATCCGGACGGCGTGTGCACGGCAGGCAACTCGTCGAGCGAAAACGACGGTGCCGCCGCAGTGGTTCTCATGACTCCGGAAAAGGCCAGGCAGCACGGAGTCCAACCGCTGGTCTACATCAAATCCTTCGGCATAGCCGGAGCAGATCCCACGCTGACCTATCCGGCGGTCCCGGTTGCAGTGAACAAAGCGCTGAAGAGAGCCGGTCTCACCCTGGATCAGATCGGCCTCATCGAGATTCAGGAGGCCTTTGCAGTCCAAACCCTGGCGGATGCCAAGCTGATAGGCCTCAAGAGCGAAGATCTCGAGAGGAAAGTGAATGTCAATGGCTCAGGGATATCTCTCGGACATCCCATCGGAGCGACGGGTGTCATGAGATTGGTGACCCTGGTTCATGAGATGGTCAGAAGGAATACGACATACGGCCTCCTGACCATATGCGGCGGCGGTGGGCTTGGAATATGCGCCATTTTGGAGCGGAGATAACAAAGAAGATAATTGACAGGTTTCTTAAAAAGCAACAGAGTCTTTCCGTCACTCCCGCGCAGGCGGGAGTCCAGAAAAGCTAGGAAAGACTGGATTCCCGCCTCCGCGGGAATGACAGCAACGACGGAAAAAATTGATTTTTCAGCGGCCGCCGAATCGGTGAGTCCCTGGATTTGGCCGGCAAGGGCTGAGTCCCGCCCCCGAGGAAAGGGAGAAACGAACTGGGATGGTGAATGGAGAATCTGAGTAAGAGTGTGGGTATTCTTGCGATGGCGGGCACGGCGTTTCTGTGGAGCATCGCGGGGTTGTTCATAAAAGTAATCGATTGGAACCCCATTGCCATAGCCGGCAGTCGGAGCCTGATTGCTTCTGCCGTCATCCTTCTCTACTTGAGGCACCCCAAAATCCATCTTTCCTTTGCGCAGGTTGCCGCGGCTGTGGCCAATGCAGTGACCATGCTCCTGTTCGTCTCGGCCAACAAGACGACCACGGCGACCAACGCGATCGTCCTGCAATATTTCGCTCCGATCTCCACGGTCTTTATCAGCGCCCTGTTGCTCAAGGAGCGCGCCCGCTGGGAACACATCGTGGCCTTGCCCCTCGTGGCAGGAGGCATGATTCTCATGTTTCTTGATGAACTGGGCGGCGGCCGACTGCTCGGCAATGTCCTCGCGTTCCTGTCGGCCATCACCTTCAGTTTCTATTTCGTGTTCATGCGCATGCAAAAAGACGGTTCTCCACTCGAATCGATCCTGATGTCTCATTGGCTCACGGCCGCGATCTGTCTCGTATTGTCGTTCTTTCTTCCATTGCCGCAGGTCACCTCGAAGGCGCTCGCTTCCATCGCTGTGCTGGGGGTTGTTCAAATCGGGGTGTCTGCGATTCTGCTCTCCATCGCGATCAAGCGCGTCTCAGCAGTCCAAGCGAACCTCATCGCCGTGATCGAACCGGTGTTCAATCCCGTATGGGTCTTCATCGCCATAGGAGAAGCGCCGGGCACCAACGCGCTCATAGGCGGCGCTATCATTATTATTGCGGTCACTGTGGCTTCCATCATCAGTGCGCGACGACGGGGATAAGGACTGCGGGAGAGGAGGAGGGGGCTAATCGGGTTTTGCTGAAGGGGCAGGCCACAGATGGCCCCACTCGAACACCCGGCGGATCTGATCCGGTTCCCGGGTAGACCCCAGGGCGGCCATGAGCAGGATCTGCGCTTTGTGAGCGGTCAGGCGGCCGCCGAGAATCACGCCCATGCGTTCGAGCTCGGCTCCTCCGCCCGGATACCCGTACATGGGCCAGACGCCGCCGTCCACGCAGCGGGTGGTCACCACCACGGGAACCCTGTTC
>JALOPA010000182.1 GCA_025454125.1 Thermodesulfobacteriota bacterium | reverse complement strand
AAGCACAATCTCGATGGGCAAAGGGGCGCTATAAACCTTACACCCCACACCTTGAACCATTGCTTTCATCGCTCCAACGTTGAGGCGTTCGCAATCAGTCGTCACCCCGTTGAAAAACGGGGGCCAGGCATTTCTTGAGTCTTTCGAAATACCGGATTCCCGCTTCCGCCTGAATGACGGGAAAACAGCGCTTGCTGAATTCCTACGAGTTCATCAGTTTTCCATTGCGCCGATAGGATTGGGGTGGCTAAACCGAAAGGAGCACGGGGACGTCGAAGAAGCTCTCAATGCGGCAAGCGCTATCGGCGACGATCGGCTCCAGCGGCGGTCCCGGGGATACGTGACACCGGACTCCTTCACCCACGGGACCTCTAGCCAGCGCATGCACTGGTTCAGGGTGGGGCTGGAGACCGGCAGCATCGGCCGCTGCAACACTTTTCAGGCCGCAGAAGGCCGCCGCTAAGACCTTGATTTCTTCAGCTTGGATTTCTTTTTTTTCCCTGCCAGCAGGGCGAGCGCAAACGCGTACTCCTTTGAAAAGTCGATACCGGGATCCGTCCTGGGGGCCGTCTTCTTCAAACCCACATACATGGACACGACGAGCTGAAGGGCGGAGAATTCTCCAGGCAGGCTCAGGAGTCGGAAGCGGGAGATGCGATCCTTAAGGTTGAGGCCGCAATTTGCGATCGAAGAGAGCTCGTACACGACCGCCTTGGTTCCTTCACGCCCCACCTTTTGAAAGCTTTCCAGTGCCGTCAGGCAAAACACGACAATATCCGTCCTCAATCCGCGGGGCACCATTCCCTTGAGGCTCTCGCGGGCGATTTCCATCCTGGCTTCCCGGCAGACATCGGCAATCTCCGAGTGCTCGTTCAAGGCAATGGCCTTCTTGAGAACCAGATCGGCATCCGTCAGGCTCCCTGTGTTCCTGAGGGCCTCGGCGTACACGTGCTGAGCAGACTGGTCAGAGGGCAGCCGCTTTGCGGCCTGCTTGAGATAGTAGAGGGCCTCCTTCGGATCCTTCCTGGCCATCAGGGCGCCCAGGTTTCTCAGGGCCGTACCGTTTTTCGGATCAAGATCCAAGCTCTTCCGGAATGCACGTAAGGCGGCTTTTCGCTTCCCCTCCCTGGAAAGGGCAACGCCCAGCACATTCCATGCTTCGCCAAAATCAGGCGCTGCGCGGGTGAGCCTTCTCAGCATCTCGGTCGACTCCGGGAGCCTCCCCTGTTCGCACAGTATGATTCCCAGATTGAAGAGGACCCGGCGATCATCCGGGTATCTTGAGAAGAGGGTTCTCAATATTGTCTCCGCGTGGCCAAAGGCCCGCTGGCGAACCAGGCCCATAACGAGGTTCATCAAGGAGTCCATGCCCTTCGAAGATTCCGGGATCCACAGGACCGAGAGATGCTTCTCGTGATGGGCGATGCGGCACTCTCCCGGCAGGCCCTCGAACACCTCGTGCAGGTGCTTCTCAAGGGTGGACCGCATCATCGCCTCATCCGCCTTCAACCTCTCACGGTCCATGGGCAAAACGCTCAGATCGAATTCGTCCAGTCTGAAATCAAACGACAAAGGATCCACACTCCCTCCTCTTCTGGGGACAAGTTGACTGCTTTCCGCTACCTGGGCGACCGCCACGGACCGGGCATGGAAGAGCAAAAATCCGACCCCGGAGGGCCGGATTTTTACTTGTGCCGGGCAAGAGGGTCGGTGATCTCCGGGCACCGGTCCCGTCCCCTGTCGGTCCGAAGCTTCGAGAACATCTGGAGGTATTCTTCAAGCATGTGTCGGTACCCTTAACTCAGCTTTTTCTATGTCTTGCTTATTATCAACTCCTGTTCGGGCCGACAAATTCACAAAATCAGGAGCCTCCCCCAGATCTTCCAGACACCATTCGTCAATGATATTGAGCGGGTACACGCATCCTTACACCCCGAAGAAAACAGGAAATGGAATGGCAATGGTTTTGGGCGTCAGGGGAACGGTCTCAGTGCCGCCGTAAAGGATCACGGACATCGACACCTTCCCCTTGAGATCATGGTAGCAACGCTCCAGGCTGGACAGAGTGGACTCGTCAACCCGCGAAGACCACTTCACTTCGATCGCTACAAGTTTCCCGCCGAACTCCAAAAGGAAATCGACTTCATGGCCCGCATGGGTTCTCCAAAAGTAGAGCTGGAAGCGATAATCCGTCACAGTCATCAGCTTGAGAATCTCCGACGCGGCCCACGTCTCCACCATAGACCCAACCTGGCCCTGATGTTCAAGCGCCGACCAGTCGTGAATGCCTCTAAGATAACAAGCCATGCCTGTGTCATTCATGAAGATCTTCGGGGTCTTGACCAGACGCTTTCCGATGTTGGCATAGTAAGGGGTCAGCAGAAAGACCTGGTACGTCACCTCCAGAAGACGCATGTACCGACGGAGGGTCGTAAAAGGCAGCCCGGTTTCTCGCGAAAGGTCGGAGAGATTGAGCAACCCGCCTGTTCGAAAAGCCATCAGGCTGAGAAGGCGATTGAAGTCAGGGAGGTTCTCAATGGACTTTATGTTCAGCAGATCTCTTTCAAGATAGGTCTGGCGGTAGGAATCAAACCAGCGATGTCGCACCTCCGAGGATTTCAGCAGCGCCGGCTCCGGATACCCGCCGCTAAGGATGGTTGAAATGATCTCCTTTCTGGAACCAGTTCCTGTCGTCTTCGGAAGTCTCTTGATCAATGCCGAGGAGCTTTGAGCTTCGAAAAGGTCCTTTAGGATGCTTGGGACAGGTCTTTCAACCCGTTCAGGCCAGCCAAAGGGCATGAGGGTGTGCAGAGCCACCCGGCCTGCCAGGGTCTCCGAAACGGACGCTAATGTCATGAGATTAGCGGAGCCCGTCAGCAGGTATTGTCCCACAGCCTTCTCCCTGTCCACCCGGCGCTTGATCGCCCTCAGGAGGTCCGGAGCCCTCTGGACCTCATCCAGGACAACGGGGGCAGGTGTCGCGCTGATCAGTCCGTCGGGATCTCTGAGCGCTCCGTCCAAGACAGCGCGATCATCCAGCGTGAGATAGCTTGCTTTCCAGTTTTTCCCGATGAGGTCTTGGGCGAGCGTAGATTTCCCAACCTGCCTTGCGCCGGTGAGAAGTACGACTGGGAAGTGCTGGAGGGAGTCCCGAACGCTGGTTCTCAGATATCGCGCGATCATGGCTGAAATTTAGCCACCAAGTGGCGAATTTGTCAAGTATTAAATTCAGGGTGATCCTGGCCCACGTGACGAGGTCCATCACGGAGAGCGGCAGGAAAGGCTTGTGCGGTGCGCGATGGCAGGTGATCTCCGGATACCGGTCCCGGCCCCTGTCGGTGCGAAGATCAGCGAACATCTGGAGGTATTGCTCGAGCATGTGCCTTCTTTTACTCCTTCATCGGATTAGGCCCGCCCCCGATCAACCCTGCACTCTCGCGAAATATAGCGTAATGCAAATCCACCCTGACTGCTGCACCGGTTCAGTTCTGTCACATGTCCGGACCTGACACCCTTCCCCCGCTATTTATGCGCCTCTGGCGCACTCGTCACTTCTCTTATTGTGCTGGACTTGCGGAGAGAGCCTTGCTACATGACAGGGAGACGGAGGCGTTCAGCCGAGGAAATTTGAGCGATGAATAAAGATCAAAGAGAAAGGGGGATGCCTTTGCTTGGAGCAGGATCCGGTGATTGAACCTCTGCCCTCCCAGAAAACCCATCCGCAAGAAGCCCATCCACAGGATCGATTCTATGGTTGGCTGATTGTGGGGGCCTGTTTTTTCCTGACCCTCACCCTGGGCGAGACCTTCTGGACCTTCGGCGTATTCTTCAAGCCTCTTCAGCAGGAGTTCGGCTGGAGCCGAGCCTTGGTCTCCTCCATCTTTACCGCCTTCCTCCTGGGCTATGCCCTGTCGGTCATTGCGAGCGGAAGGCTTGTCGACCGTTACAATCCGAAACCGGTACTCTTGGCGAGTGCACTGCTGATGGTTTCCGGTCTCTGCCTGTGCAGTGTGGGGGCTACCATCCACCATTTCCGTCTCTGCCTCTTCGCGGTGGGGCTGGGCTCCGGGGCCACGTGGTCTGTTCCCAACGCAACCGTTCAACGGTGGTTCTACGGCAGAAAAGAGGCAGGGCTTGCCCTGGGCATTGTGATTTCCGGCGTAGGGGTGGGGGCACTTGTCTTTGCCCCACTCATCAATTTCCTGATTCAGACCTATGGGTGGAGGATCACGTTTCTGATCCTGGGAATCGTTTTCGGTTCAGTCATCGTAATGGCCACCCTCATCCTGAGACCGCTCCCCCGCGACATAACCGTTACGGACAAAGGGACGCAAGCAAGGGGCATTCCTGCCGGGGGCCAGGGTCCTGCCGGGAGCCGGTGGTATGTTTCGTGGGCCTTTGTGGCTATTCTCTTCATCAGCGTCGTCGGGATGTTCTCTTTCCAGCTTGTCTCTACGCACCTGGTCCCCCACGCCACAGATGTCGGCATTTCGCCCTCTGCGGCTGCGGCGGCTCTCGGCCTCATGGGCGGGTTCTCTATCTTCGGCCGGGTGTCCTCAGGTCTTTTCTCCGCCCGGCTGGGGTGGCATCGCCTGCTGTCGCTTTCCTACTTCGGTATGAGCGCCTCGATGGTGTGCCTATTGGTCTTGAAGGAGATCTGGATGCTTCATGTTTTTGCTTTCTCTTACGGGGTGTTTCACGGAGTGCGTATTTCATCTCAGGTGGGGGTGCTCCCCGAGATTTTCGGGATGCGCTCCCTGGGAGAAGCGATCGGCCTCACCGCTGCTGCGGGTCAACTGATCAGCGCCTTTTCACCCTATGTGGTCGGCGCGCTTTTCGACACGAGAGGCAGCTATTCTCTTGCGTTCCTGCTCACCGCTATCCTATTGGTGGCGGGCGGTGTGGTGGCAGGGCTCGTGAAGCGAATCGCCGTCAGCACATCCTCACCTCCTTTCGCCTCCAAGTGAGCACAATGAGACACGTCCTCTCTGTCGAACGCTGCTTGATCCGCCCCCCCGCTGCTACTCGTTTTCCATTTGCTGGAGTGTCGCCTCAGCACGCGTTTTCACGTGCTCCAGGATCCGAAGGTAACGGTCTCTGTCGCACTGTCCGAGCTTGTATCCTTGCTCGAGCTGAAAAAACGCTGAGTCGAACTTGCTGATCCCTTCCAGGAGATTGGCGTATCCGAACTGGTTGTAAAGATAGTGGATCCATCTGGCCGGTGCAGCGCGGGACATGTGATTGCGTTCTTCCTGACTGGCTCTGTCCCAGATCGCCAGGTAGGCCAACACAAACCGGCTGTTCATTTCAAGATTGTTGTCGTCAAGGTTCTTGAAATCATCCTCTTTCAGCCCCTTGTAGTGAACGAGTTCCGGAGAGATACCGTGGTTTGCAAGGACCGCTTTAATGTCTTGCTCCTTTTCCTCCCAGGACTCGCACGACAATCTGAGGTCAAGCTTTTCATGCATGATGAAATAGAAGCCGTTTATCAGTTCACGACGTTCCAGTTCCAAAATGGCAGGCATCACCTTGGTCCTGATCACGAAATGCAGAACGTTTGGCAGCTCGTCTA
>JALOPA010000181.1 GCA_025454125.1 Thermodesulfobacteriota bacterium | reverse complement strand
GGAGAGAGTTTTCGGAAACGTGGAAGGGTTTTTCCAGAGCCACCTGAAGCTGATTTCCCATGACGGCACGCCATGGGGACTGCCCGAGAGGCAGAGAGCCTGGTTCAGGAAAGCCCAGAATCTGAGGTCTTTCCTGCGATCCAGCTTCATCCGCGTCGTATTCGACCCCGAAAACCTTTTCTCTCACCTGGAGTTGCTCTACCGCCGAGCCCCCTCGCTTCTGCGGTTTGTGCTCCCGGAGTTGATGGAGCTGGAGTCCATGGACTTGCCCGAGCAGGTCCGTTCCCTGTCCACGCTCAGGGAACACATCTTTGCGAGCACGCGCAAACTGCAGGCCCTGGTCCGGAAGGACCGAACCGATCTCCAGGACATCCCTCTTCTCCACACCCTGGCCCAAAGAGAGTTCGGCCCCCTGGCCGCGGGCATTGTGGGCCTCAATGATTTCCAGATCGAGATACTGGAGAGCCTCGTGGCCCACCTCAGAGAAAATCCGTCTTTGTTTGAGGCGCTGATTCTGTCGCTCGTCTTCAGGGACCTGGGGCTCTTGCCCGAGTTGAGGAACAAGTACCAGGGCGAGTATCCTGCTACCGATCACGCGGAGGCCGGGGCCTATTTCGTGGAGAAGGAAAAATTCGGTCTCCGCTACGGCAGAGACGAAAGAGTCCAGGCCTACCTGACGATCCTTGTTCGATACCACAACCTGCTCCATCACATGATCCGTGGAGAGTTCTCGTTTTACGCGGTCCAGGAGGTGGTGGATTTCAAAGACAAAGACCTTTTGGACGCCATTTTCCTGGGGTCTTTCATTATGATGTTTGCCATGGAAGAGACCCTCATTATCGAGGATTTGGCCAACAGCCTCTTCCAGTTGAGGAACCTCTGCCACAGGCTCATCGACGGGGAGACATCCCCCGAAGCCCACATGAGAGAGATCTACCTCCAAAAGGGCCGGGACTACTACGCGCTGGAAGCCTATCGTCGCGGCGGGCTCGCCGAAGGCGTGACGGCCAGCCGCTACCTGGACTCCTATGACGCGGAAGAGCCGGAGCCGGAGGCCTATTCCCGATCAGGGGCCATGATCTATGCCATGGAACGGATCTTCAGGCTGCGGGGGATCCGGCACGCGGGGTTTCGCGATCTGGCCAACGTCATGGTGAAGGTGCCCATGAAGTTCATTTACAAGAAGCGGAATTTCTCTTCCATCGGGTACGCCACCTTCGAGAGGGAGCTGTTTGAGGCCCTGCGCATCTACAACGGCCTGAACCGGCTTCCCGAGGAGGCAAGACACTTTGTTTTGGAGAAGCTGGTGGCTGACGAGATCCGCATCTACGGGTTTGAAAGCGTCGGCGCCTTTCTCAACTACGAGAACATGATCAAGCTTCTTTTGATTTCTCTCGCGGCCGCCAGGCGGTTGCGCGCCAAGGGAAAGCCTGTGTCTCTGGATTTCCTGGCTTTGGCTCGAAGAATCGAAAGACGCTACGAGGCCGTCAATGACGCGCTGAGCCGCATCCCCGCGGACACCGTGTGGGCGAACCCGCAAGGGATACAGCCTTTCTTCAAAGCCAGAGAGGGAATCGTTTTCGCCGGCAACGAGAAGGAGAGAGTGCTGGCGGTTGACTTTCTGGATGCCATCAACATCACCGAGAAGATCGCCTTCATGACCGGAATCAAGAACCTGGAGGAATTGAAGACCTATTTCCACTCCAACCTCCGGCACCTCAGAAAGGTCCCCTTCTACACCGAAGACTATGAACGGGAGCTGGAGAAAGCCTTTGAAACAAGGAGACTGCAGCTCACGGACCTCCTGGTCGACCAGATCAAGAAGCAGATGGCTCAGCAGAAGGACTTCCGGAGTCTCCACGAGATCTTCCAGGACGTGATGGATCGGGCCCTGGAGATCGGTTTCACGGAAGAACAGAAACACCGCTTGATGGACCTTCTGGAGTTGAGAAAGGATCAGCTCAGGAGGGACAAACTCGAGGAGACGACCCGGGCTCTGACCAAGGTGCAGGACGAGCAGGATCTCAGGGACTACTGGGACGAGGTGAAAGGGTACCTGATCCGCAACAGGGCTTATCTTGGGGGGGAGTTTGGCAATCTTGTGGCCAAGCGATTCGACGAAACCATGGCGGCGTTCGAGAAACGGGAGGAGCCGACCAGGGGAATGGCGCAAACGTTCATGGAATCGACGGGAGAGGAAGAGGAACAGCATTGATCATCGAAAAAAGCGACGGACACTGTACCAGTCCTCAGTGTTCAATGTTCAATGATTACATCCAGGTCTTCACGACGGTGGAGAAAAGGGAGGATGCGGATCGCATCGCCTCGATCGTCGTGAACAAGAGGGTGGCGGCCTGCGCCCAGATTGTTGGGCCCATCCGCAGCATCTACTGGTGGAAAGGCAAGGTGGAGGAAGCCGGGGAGTGGCTCCTCATGATGAAGACCCGGCAGGAGCTGTTTCCAGCCCTTGAGAAAGAAATCAAGGCCGTCCATCCCTACGAGGTGCCGGAGATCATCGCCCTGCCCATTGTCGCCGGCAGCGCGGCCTACCTGCAATGGATTGAAGCGGAGACAGAAAAGTAAAAGAAAAACACCAAAGACCAATCACGAAATCACGAAAGGACCCTTCGACTGCGCTCAGGGCAGGCGAAAGCACGAAAGAAGAGGGGTTTTATACCCACAGGCTGTTTTTCGTGTTTTCCAATTTTCGTGCTTTCGTGATTATGGTTTTGATCTGGGTTTTCGCTTTTGCGCGACGAGCAACCTGCCACCTGCGACAGGCAACGTGCGCCGGATGACGGACAACGGTGAACGGCGAACCGATAACGGCCACTCCGCTATAGCGGAGTGGCGCAATCCGCCGTGTCTCCTCCCAGCTTTTCAAGCGCGTGTCTCAAGGCAGGCAGCACAACGGAGAGATTGTCTCGGACTCCTCCGGGACTTCCCGGGAGATTGATGATCAGACACCGCTTTCGCACTCCCGCCATGGCGCGGGAGATCATGGCGTGAGGCGTCCTCTTCAGGCTTTCCGCTCGCATGGCCTCGGCCATGCCGGGGACCTCGAAGTCGATTATCTCCTTCATGGCCTGAGGCGTCAGATCGCTCGGACTCAGGCCCGTGCCTCCTGAGGTCACCACCAGGGAAAGGCATTCCTTGTCGGCCCACTCGGTCAGGGTCCGGGCAATCTGCTGCCTGTCGTCAGGGACAATTTTCGTCTGCACCACGGAAAAGCCGGCCTCTTGAAGAAGGCGGACAGCTGTTCTGCCGCTCTCATCGTCCCTCTTTCCTTGCGAGCCCTTGTCGCTGATGGTGAGAACCCCGGTTGGAAATCCTTTGCCCATGGGCTACTCTGTCTTCTTGGATTCCGCGATCACTTTTTCGGCCAGTTGGGCCGGAACTTCTTCATAGTGGGAAAACTCGGACTTGAAGGTTCCCCGGCCCGCGGTCAGCGCATTCAAATCGATCGCGTACTTGAGCACTTCGGCCATCGGGGCCTGAGCCTTGATGACCTGAATCCTGCCCTGAGTGTCCATGCCCAGGACCCGGCCGCGGCGGCTGTTGAGATCGCCCATCACGTCTCCCATGCAGTCCTCAGGAACAAAGATCTCCAGCTTCATGATCGGCTCGAGGAGAGTCGGATTGGCCTCCTGCACGCCTTTCTTGAGACACATGCTCGCTGCGATCTTGAAAGCCATTTCCGAGGAGTCCACTTCATGGGACTTGCCGTCGTAGAAACGCACCCTGAGGTCCACGAGAGGATATCCGGCAAGGACGCCCAGTTTCAGGGCTTCGTTGATTCCCTTTTCAACGGCAGGCACAAAGTTTCGGGGTACGTTCATCCCCACGAGCGCGTTTTCGAACTCGTAGCCGGCGCCCCGTTCGCGGGGCGATACGTCGAAGTGGACCTCGGCAAACTGCCCGCGGCCGCCCGACTGTTTCTTGTGACGATAGACCACCCCCTGGGCGGGTTTCTTGATCGTTTCGCGGTAAGGGACCTTCACGGGTTTGAGGTTGACCTCCACGCCGAACTTGCGCGCCAGTTTTTCGCAAGTCGCCTCCAGATGAATCTGTCCGGCTCCGGAGAGGATGATCTCCGAGGTGGCCTGGTCCCTCTCCAGACGCAGGGTGGGATCCTCTTCGAGGAGCCTGGAAAAGGAGGAGAAGAGCTTGTCTTCCGTCCCCTTCACCTTGGCTTCCACGGCGTAGGAAATGACCGGGGGAAGAGGTTGGGTGGGCGTGTACACAATGGGGTCGTTCTCCGCACACAGGGTTTCACCGGTCGCGGTCTCTTTGAGCTTGGGGATGGCCACGATGTCACCGGGAACCGCCGCCTCGACGGGTTGCTGCTTCTTGCCTTCGAGGAGCAGGAGTTGCCCGAATTTCTCCTTGATGCCCCGGTTGGCGTTGTAAACCGTGGAATCGGACTTGAGGATGCCCGAGCAGACCCTCAGGAGGGTGAGTTTCCCGGCAAAGGGATCCGCCACGGTTTTGAACACCAGAGCGGAAAGGGCCTCCTCGGGAGCAGGCTTTCTCTGAACCGCCTCGTCTTTCCCGGGGCGCTTGCCCTGCAGAACCGGTCGCTCGCCCGGCGCGGAAAGGCCCTGGACGATGAGGTTCATGAGCTGAGAGACGCCGATGTTGAACGTGGAAGACCCGCAGGTGACCGGAATCAGCAGCCCGGATTTGGTCCCCTTGACAAAGGTCTCCTCCACTTCCTGGGCGGAGAGGGCCTGGCCGTCCAGGTACTTCTCCATGACCTGGTCGTCCGCTTCCACAATGTTTTCAATCATTTTTTCACGCCACTCCTCCGCCTCGTCCTTCAGGTCCGCAGGCACATCCGTTTCCTCGAACTTGCCGCTCCCGTCTTTGGCAAAACGGTAGGCCTTCATCTTGATCAGGTCCACCAGGCCCTCAAACTTGTCTTCAGCGCCGATGGGCAGGAAAACCGGGGTGGCTTTCACTTCGAAGGTTTTCATGACCTCTTCCACAACCCCGTAGAAGTTGCTCCTCTCTCGGTCCATTTTGCTGACGTAAATCATTCTAGGCAATTTGAGTTCGTCGGCAAAAGCCCACACCTTCTGAGAGCCGAACTTAACCCCTGCCGTGGCATCGAGAACCAGGATGACCCCATCGGCCGCTTGAAGGCACGCCTTGGTGTCGGAAAGGAAGTTATCATCACCCGGGGTGTCGATGATGTTGATGACATGCTTTTTCCAATCGCAGTGATGGATGGACGTGCTGATGGTAATCCTCCGCTTGATTTCCTCAGGCTCGAAATCGAAGTTGGATGTTCCGTCATCCACGCTGCCGAGCCGGGAGGTGCCTTTTCCGTTGAAGAGCATGGCCTCGGCCAGGGAGGTTTTGCCGGAACCCACGTGGGCGATGAGGGCAACGTTCCTTAGCTGTTCACTTTTCCTTTCCATAGACCGTTCCTTTCGTGGAAAATCATGACGCAGTCGAAAAAATTACGCTATATCAACACACAAATCAAAGTCAAGCGCAACTTTGTGCACGCAACTTTGTGCCCCTTGGCTGAGTTGTTGATCAAGACCTTACCACGAAGACACGAAACTT
>JALOPA010000180.1 GCA_025454125.1 Thermodesulfobacteriota bacterium | reverse complement strand
CCCAAGGGCCTGGCGGACCTTTCGGGCGATCTCGGCCACGGCGATAGGCTTCATGATAAAGCCTATGATGCCCATCTCCATGGCTGCGGCCTCTGTCATCCGTTCACTGAAGCCGGTGCAGAGCAGAATCGGGATCTCTGGCCGAATCCTGAGAATCTCAAGGGCCAGCCTGTCGCCGGTCATCTTGGGCATGGTCATGTCCGTGATGACCAGATCATAAAGACCGGGGTCCCTCTTGAATATCTCCAGGGCATCCAGAGGATCCGTTCTCGTTTCCACCCGGTACCCCAAACGCTCCAGAATCTGCCTGCTGATTTCGACGATGAAGGGCTCGTCATCCACGAAGAGAATCCTCTCATGACCGAGGGGAAGTGGCACGGGTTCCGGAGCCTGATCTTTGGCCTCCGCCTCCACAAGGGGAATCCAGATCGTGAAGGAAGTCCCCTGCCCGGGTTGGCTTTTCGCCGTGATCGCCCCGTCATAGCTCTTGATGATTCCATGCACGATGGACAAGCCCAACCCCGTTCCTTCACCCCGTTCCTTGGTTGTAAAAAAGGGGTTGAAGATCCGCTCAAGGGTCGATGGGTCCATTCCGTGCCCCGAATCGCTCACCGTGAGCTTCGCGAAATGCCCTGCACGGATATCCGGAACGCCCAAGGCCCTCCCCTCCTCCACGATCTCGTTTTCCAGCGTGACTTCCAGAACCCCGCCGTTCACCCTCATGGCATGCCCGGCATTGGCAAAAAGGTTCATCATCACCTGGTGCACCTGGGTGGGATTGGCAAGGACGAGGTCCTTTTGAGGATTCACGTTCTGCCGGATCTCTATGGTGGCAGGTAAAGAGGCCCTGGCCAGTTTGATGGTCTCCTTGAGCAGGGGACCCAGACGCATGGGCCTTCTCTCCAGATCGCTCTGACGGCTGAAGGCCAGGATCTGCTGCACCAGGTCCTTGGCCCTCATGCCTGCCGTGAGGACCTTCTGCATCATCGGGTGGGCCTGGTTTTCAACCGGAATCGTCATCAAAGCCAGCTCCGCTCCCATGATGATTGGGGCCAGGATATTGTTGAAGTCATGGGCGATGCCCCCGGCCAGGGTCCCGATGGCCTCCAGTTTCTGGGCCTGATAGAGTTGTCGAGTCAGATCCTCCTTTTCTTTTTCTGCCTCGGCAATCTGCCGAAGTCTTGTGTGAAGCTCGATCGCATCGGTCTGCGCCTCGTCGTAGAGGGAGGCATTCTCAATGGCGATTGCCGCCTGGTTGGCAAAGAGGCGAAGGGTTGAAAGATGGTGCTCTTCAAAGCCTCCCTTCAAGTCCGTATTGGCCACGTTGATCACGCCCACGAGTTTATCGCGGTAGAGCATGGGCTCGGCGAGGACAGCGCGGACGGCAGTCGTTTGAATGGCCACCGGACGGGCTCCTGGCCAGGAGCGGTAGTCATTGACGATGAGCCCCTTGCGGCTCGCGGCCACACGGCCGCCTGCTCCCTCCCCTATTGGGAAGGGAGTCATGATCGTGGGATTGAATAGCTCGCCGAAAGACACCCGGGGCGCCAGCATCCTCTTGCCTTCATCCCATAGGGTGATCGCGCCTGCTTCCGCTCCCGTAATCTCTACCGCCCGCCTGAGGATCAAATCAAGGAGACGATCCAGGTTCAGTTCCCGGGTGATCTCTTCGACCACCCCTCGAACCACCTCAAGCTGATGGGTTCGCATTCGAAGGGTCTCCTCCGCGCGTTTGCGATCCTCCAGCTCCTGTCGGGCCTCCTCATAGAGCCGGGCGTTTTCGATGGCGATGGCCGCCTGATTGGCGAAGAGGTTGAGAAGGGTCAGATGGTGCTGCCCGAATTCTCCCCTGCCGTCCGTATGGGCCAGACTGATCGCTCCGATCAGCTTATCCCTGTGGACCAGGGGCTGGCCCAGAGCGGCAGTGACTCTCGATAATTGGATCACGGTCGGCCGTGCACCGGACCACGTGCGGTAGTCGTTGACGATGATTCCCTCCAGGGTTTGTGCGACCCGTCCCACGACTCCCTCCCCGAGCGGAATGGGCCGAACAGGCAAATTGGCCCAGTAGTCCCCAATGCGCAGCCGAGGGAACAGGGCCTTTCCGTCCTCGTCCCAAAGCACGATAACCCCGCCTTCGGCCTCCACCAGTTCGCTGGCGTGTCTGAGGATCAACTCCAGAAGCCGGTCAAGGTTTAGCTCGCGAGCGATCTCCTCGCTGACTCCCCGAACGACCTCGAGTTGGTGGGCCTGCACGCGAAGGGCCTCCTCGACTCGCTTGCGCTCGGTGATGTCCACGAACGACTCCACGATACACTCCTGGTCGCCGAGTCGAGTCCTGACCGCGGACTTCATGATGGGGACCTGCACGCCCTGGACCGTGAGTAGAACCCGCTCCGAAGCTTCCAACGCCTTGCCGGAGTTCGAGATCGGGCATTGCCCCACTTCCTTGGGGCAGATGAATTTGTGACAGACTTGGCCCAGGACCTGATCCTCTGACGCACCGATCATGGCCAGGGCCTTCGGGTTGACGGAAACGATCCGATGGGTCTCAGTGTCCAGAATGACCACCCCAACTTCCAGGGAATCCAGGATGGTTTTGAGCCGCGCTTCGCTTTCCCACAGCAACGCCTCCCTCCCGTCGGATTCAGCGAATTTCGGCTCCTCCTCAGCCCTTCGGACTCCGCCCGTCCCCCTGAGACTGGGCAACTCCTCTTTCGCGTCATAGAGTTGCCGGGTCAGCTCCTCGACCTGTCTCTCAAGTTCCTCGTAGCTTGGCTTCCGGGACATGAATACCCCCTTCAGGTGAAACCCTTGAATGTTTCCTCCAGGATCCTTCCGCACTCAGGAACGCAGCGCAACCTGACGCCGCTGCTTCGGCGATCACGCCGCTTCCGCCAGAGATCTACAGCATTTGCCTATTCCCGTCAATGGCGCCTACCCTCACCCGGTATAAGACCTCGCCGCAAAACCCCCAAGCTCGTTTGATGAGGTCGTTTCAGAGCCTTTGACCCTCCCATACCAACAGCAAGAGCCGTACCAATCTGAAGGACCCGGATGGGTCTTCTGAACGAAGAGTGAATTTGGGAGGTTACGGGTGTAGGTCAAAGGCAGAGACCGGGACCTTCCTTCTCTTTGGCGACTCTGCGACTCGGCAAAGGACGATATGTCAGTATTTTGACGGGTGTCCCCAACGCCGCGACGCCGGACGGCCTGTTACCCTTTGAACGCGAGGCCGCAGGTCAGGACACGGATCAAGGGCTTGAGGCCTGAATTCGCAGCCTGTTGCAGGGCTTTCGCCGTCTCGAAATGCAAAAAAGGCTTCCGCAGGAAGGGGCAAACATGGTTGCGGCACAGCCGTTGCATTCCTCGTGTCTGGTGGGTTCTTCGCACATTCGACGAGTTGTCCTGACCGGACGATCCCGCTTCAGTCGATCCCCTTTTGAGGAGGTGTTAGAGCAGCCCGATGGCTCAACAGGTCAAAGACAGTGGCATCATCAGCCTGACAAGTTTCCAAGAGAATCCCGCCCAGGACCAGTCTCGGCATCCAGAAATCAAGGCCTCAGAGGACGTCGACGGCCCCATCCTGCAGGCGGAGGAACCTAAGGAACAAGAATCCCACAGCCAGCCTTCCGAGGACCTCTCTCTTGACGTTGTCCGTTTTCTGATTCAGGAGGGGCATATCACCTCCGCTCAGCTCGAATACGCCAAGAATGTCCAAGAAAAACTGGATACGCCCAAGCGCTTGTCTGCCGTCCTGCGGGAGTTGGGATACGTGGAGGAATCGGAGATCCGGGAGACCCTGAGAAAAAACCGGACCGGGATGCGGCTGGGGTCGCTGCTTGTGGAGCTGAATTACATTTCAGAAGATCAGCTGCGGGCCACGCTGAGCCAGCAGCGGCAGGGAAACAGCTCGAAACGCTTGGGCGAGCTCTTGATCGAAAACCACTATATCACAGAATTCGAATTGGCCCAGGCCCTCTCCGTCCAGCTGGGCTATCCCTATGTGGACCTCAGGCCGAACATGGTGGATCCCTCTCTGGCTAAGAAGGCTTCCAAGCAGTTCCTTTTGACCCACCGGATTCTTCCCCTCGGCAAGGAGAATGGGACCGTCAGGATCGCCATGGCGGATCCCCTGGACAGCACCGCCCTTGCAGCGGTTCAGGAGGTCTTCGGCGCGAAGCTCACCCTGTGCATTGCTCTGGAAAGCGCACTTCGCGAATCTCTGGACACCTTTGACCGCCAGCTGTCCCCTTCCAAGAAAGTGGAGGTTGAAGAGCACGAGGTGGTCAAGCTGGTCAACCAGCTGCTCAGCGAAGCCCTGAAAACAGGAGCCAGCGACATCCACATTGAGCCTCTGGCAAAACGCACGAGGGTACGGATGCGAAAGGACGGCTCTTTGATTCAGCACATGGAGCTCCCCAGAGACCTGCACGCCTCCA
This sequence comes from Thermodesulfobacteriota bacterium, assembly GCA_025454125.1. The sequence goes on along the minus strand of JALOPA010000180.1, from coordinate 1,149 downwards.
TCGTGGCCCGGATCAAGGTCATGGCGAAGGCTAACATCGCGGAAAAACGCCGGCACCAGGACGGCCGAATTCTCTTTGAGCCGGGCGCCGCTGAACAGAGCGTGGACATCCGCGCCTCCTTCTATGTGACCATCTTCGGGGAAAAGGTCGTGATGCGTCTGCTCACTCGAAAAGCCGGACTCTACAAGGTCGGAGACCTTGGAATGGGCGCAAAGGTCCTGGATCGCTTTGTCGAGGAAGTGCTCGAACTCCCGACCGGAGTGGTCATTATCACGGGCCCCACGGGATCTGGCAAGACGACCACGCTGTATGCATCGATCAACCACTGCAACCGGGTGGATACGAGCATCATTACGGCGGAAGAACCCGTGGAATACGTGATCGAGGGGATTTCTCAATGTCCTATTGATCCCAAAATCGGTCTCACCTTCGAGGAGTCGCTTCGCCACATCCTGAGACAGGACCCGGACATCATCATCCTCGGTGAAATCAGGGACAAGCAGTCTGCTGAAAGCGCAATCCAGGCGGCGCTCACGGGACACAAGGTCCTGACCACCTTTCATACCGAGGACAGCATTGGAGGCCTGCTGCGGCTCATGAACATGGACATCGAGGCGTTTCTCATCTCCTCCACCGTAGTGTGCGTCCTCGCCCAGCGTTTGATCAAGAGGGTTTGCCCCCACTGCCGCAAGAGCTACCTCCCTTCGGCCAAGGACCTGCGGCGGCTGCAATACGAGCCTCAGAGCATCCAGGGCTACAGCTTCAGCATTGGAGCAGGGTGCAGCCGATGCAGCTACACAGGATACCAGGGCCGCACCGGCATCTTCGAGATCTTGATCCTCAACGAACATGTCAAGGAGGCGATTCGAAAGCGCAAGACATCCTATGCGATCCGGCGGATCAGTGTGGAGACTACCGGATTGGTCACTCTTCTGGAGGATGGAATCGTGAAAGCGGCAAGAGGAATCACCAGCATTCCCGAGGTGCTGCGGAACCTGCCCCTCCTCGATCCCCCTCGCCCTCTGGACCAAATTCACCGACTGATTGGGGAGATCTGATCATGGGAAAGCCTTTGGTACAGTTGATCGAAGAAAGACTTGAAAAAGGCGGGATCGATCTTCCCGTCTTTCACAGTGTGGTCCTGGATCT
>JALOPA010000179.1 GCA_025454125.1 Thermodesulfobacteriota bacterium | reverse complement strand
TGAGCAGACAAAAACGGTCCACATCTGGCTCAGGCTTTTGATTCTTATCCTCATCGTGGGGGGGCTCACGGTCATCCTCTACGAGACCGGCGTCATTCAATTTTTCCTGAACAAAAAGCGAATGGCCCAGTTTCTGGACTCCCTCGGCCCGTTGTCGGTCCTTGGCTTCATTCTGCTTCAAATCGCGCAGGTGGTTGCCGCACCTATTCCCGGCGAGGTGACCGGTTTTCTGGGTGGGTACCTGTTCGGCAAATTTTTCGGTGTCGTGCTCTCCACCATCGGACTGACCATCGGTTCTTATGTCGCCTTCATCCTGGCGAGAACCTTCGGCCGGCCGCTCATCGACAAGTTCATCCCCAAGTCCACGATGCAGCGCTTCGATTACCTCCTGCACCACAAGGCGGCCTTCCTCGTTTTTCTCTTATTCCTGATCCCGGGCTTTCCCAAGGACTGGCTGTGTTACATTCTGGGGCTGGGGCACATGACGACAACGCAGTTCCTGGTGATCGGAGGCGCAGGCCGGCTTTTCGGGACGATCCTGCTCACCCTGGGAGGAAGTTACCTGAGGCATCACCAGTATGTCCGGTTTTGGATTCTCGTGGGGGTCGGGATCAGTGTGGTGATTGTGGCCTTGGCTTACAGGGACAAACTGGACAAGCTTTTCAGATTCTGGCACCTGAAAGGGCGCAGAAAGAAGAGACAGATCGAAGCCGCGCAGCGCGACCTGACCAATCACATCAGCAGCAAATGATGGTGGGAATCAAGTCCTGCTCCGATGGATCCGTCCAAGCCTCTTCAAGTCCTCCAACCACTCCCCGAGCTCCTTGAGGCTGGTCAGAATCCTGGTCCACATGCTCTGGGATCGGCCCATGGAGGGAGCAGAGGTCTGGATGACCTTGATGGGGAAGCCCCTCTGAATGAAAGAGCTCAACGAGGAAATCATTTCTGATATGAGATCCTCCTCTGCAATGTCCACCTCGAACACAAAGGCCCGACCCTCCAACCTGACGACTACATTTTTCGCTTCTCTCATCACTCTTTCCTGACGGCAATGAATGGTCTGAGTTCCGAATCCGTTTCCGGTATCCACAGCCGGTGGGCTGTCGCCCAAATTGATCATGGAACCGGCTCAAGCGGAGGGGCACTCCCTGGGGGCTCAGGACAGAGGGGAGGTACCACCCGCGGTTCTGCAATGAACTTCTTTGATTCAATTCCGAGTTCGATATCTTCCGGGTCGACGTTCTTCTCCAACCAGGCGATGAGTTTTGAAGCGACGCTGCCGGGGATGCCGGGGCTCAGAATTCTGAAACTCCGAAGCCCTGTCCTTCGATTGTATTCGAATACCACTCTTGCCAGAATCCCCCGGTTCGATTTCGGATTTTCTGCAATCTCCAGGTCGAATACGGACATCATGTTGCTCACAAACCTTGCGCTTCCCATTGATGCGGCCCTCCGATTTCCCTGATGCGCCCTGCTGCACGCCCTAGTGGCCCGCCAAACGACTAAAGATCGTCCGCTCGTAAAACCTACAAAAACGGATCGCCACGCCTTTTGGGACGCGGAGGTCCCGCAAACGGCAGTAGACGTGAAGAGGGTTCAGGTAGTGCTGGAACGTATGAGTCATGGCTGACAAACAGAAATCCAGAAAACCTATGCCTAAGTTGATTAGCGAAGATCGTGCCAAAGGGACGAAAAATATTTTCCTGTTTGATTTCAATGTCTTAGGGATTCACGACATAGAGCATGCTCGAAAGTGTGTAATAAATTGCCATTCCCAACCATGAATTCTCCTGATGATTGGCAAAGTTTTACACATCATAACCGTGGAGGCGGCTTCATGAACGGGCTATTCGGGTGCCCTGGGCTCAGGATTGTAAACCCTGGAAGAGTGCCCAAAGTCTAAGAAAGCATGAAAAACAAGAAAAGGTGAGGTCAACCATGAAAAGACTCATGATGGTATTTCTAATATCTCTAATCCTCCTTCCGTCAGTCCATGCGAGCGCAGCGGACCTTGGCGACATGCGGTTCAGCCTGATTCGCGGTGATGTGCAGGTGAGGACCGAGGACACCGGCGACTGGGTCCCTGCTTCCGTCAACATGCCTTTGAGAGAAGGGGATCGAATCTGGGTTCCTGAGCAGGGGACCGCCGAGATCCAGACAAAAGACGGCAGTTACCTCAGGCTTGCCGACAGATCAGCCCTCGAAATCCTGAGCCTTGACAGCAATGCGTATCAGGCCTACCTCACAGAAGGCCGTCTCTATGCGTACTTCAGGGGAAACAGGGACAGCCTGCTCCAGATCGATACGCTGACCTCCTCCGTGCGAGCGTATGAGAGAAGCAAATTCAAGGTGGATGTGGCGGAGAGAGGCCCGGTCCATTTCTCCGTGGTGCAAGGCGAAGTCATGGTAGAGAACAGGGAGGGTCGGATTAGTGTAGCCTCCGGCGAAATGCTGTCCTTGGGAGAAGGGGCCTATTCAGAGAAGTCGATTTTGGGCTCTCCGGATGACTGGGAAAGGTGGAACTGGGAAAGAGACAGAGAAATAGCAGAGCGAAGGCCGCCTTCCCGCTACTTGCCCGAAGAGCTTCAGCCCTATTCAAACGATTTCCACGACAATGGAAGATGGGTGAACACACCGGATTATGGTTATGTGTGGACTCCAGCGATTTCTGTGTCCGTGGGCTGGGCGCCGTACCGTCACGGAAGGTGGACCTGGATCGGCGGAGATTATGTCTGGGTTTCCTATGAACCTTGGGGCTGGGTTCCCTATCACTATGGAAGATGGTATTTCGCTGCATCCATCGGCTGGTGCTGGGTACCTCCTGTGCGAGGGGCCGTGTACTGGGGCCCCGGCTATGTGGGGTGGGTGTACACCAACAGGCACGTGGCCTGGGTACCGCTGGCGCCGCGCGAGGTTTACTATGGCCGAGGTCACTATGGCCCGCACAGCGTCAACATCACCAACGTAAACGTGACCAATGTTCATGTAGACAAGGTGGTGTACAAGAACGTGAAGATCAACAATGCGGTGACCACCGTGGACCACAACACCTTTGTCAGGGGCAGGCCGGCGGAAGCGCACGTGAAAGAAAATCCATTTCTGACCGAGAAGGTTCACGTGGGCAGGCCTCCCATCAAGCCTGAGAAAACGTCAGCGATGCCCGTGGTCCGAGAAGTTCCTCAAACAAAGAGACCGCCTGAGCCGATCAGAAAAGTGGATGTGAGAGAACTGAAAGAGCAACGGCCCATGGTGAAGAGTAAAGAGGCGTCTGTTTTCGCGCCCGAGACACGACCTCGGGAGATGCCTGTCAAACGAGGTGAAGCAAAGCCTGTGCAGAAAAGCTCTGACCGGGTTAAAGAAATGCGACAGCCGTCCAGAAGGGCAGCAGAACCCACACTGTCCGCACCGGTGGAAAAACAAGTCGGCCAGCCCGTGCCCTCCGGAACCAAAGTCGAAACCCCAAAGGAGAGTGAAAAGCCGGCTCCTTCGGGACCTGCGGTGAAACCTCAGAAAGAAACGAGTCCGACCGCGCGAGGGACGGAGCCGTCGACGCCGTCACCGTCCCCATCGGTACGCACGCAGGAGAGAGGGCAAGGCAAACCGTCGAGCAGAGGGAGCCATCCATCGGTTCCCTCCGAGCCGTCGGTGAAACCCCAGAAAGAAACGAGCCCGGCTGTTCGAGGAGCGGAGCAGTCCGCACCATCGTCGGCACCGCCGGTACGCTCGCAGGAAAGGGGGCAAGGCAGGTCATGGAGCAGGGGAGGCAGTCCGGCGGTTCCTTCAGAGTCCGGCGCGAAGACTCAGAAAGAAATGAGAGCACCTGAGAGAGGGGTGGACAAACAGATGGAACGCAGACCTCCGGAGAGGTCGGTGGAACCTGCAAGGTCGCCTGAGCGGGTGCAACCGAAGAACAAGGAACCCGTCGCGCCTGAGAAGACGATACAGCAGCCTCCTGAGCCCAAAGCCACGGAAAAACGCACGGAAAGGCCGATGAGAGGGAAAAGGAACTCGGAGAAAGGAGCTTGAGGGACCCCCATGGCCTTTTCCTTTGCTTATTTCAAAGAGCGAAACTGTTGCGTTTTAAGGACCAGAGGCGGTAAAGGTGCTCAAAGGGTATTCGATTAGGGGTTCTTCAGTTCCTTCAGTCCAGGGGCTTGTTTTGGGGTGTGCGTCGGAACGCCGCACGATCAAAGCCAAGGGTGGCTGCCTTGTCGAGGGCAATCTGAAGCGAAGCATCATCCAGGGTTGGTGTCCTTGATAACACCCAACCATATTTCCGGCTGGGCTCGCCGATGAGAACCCATCGGTAATTGGGATCAAGGGACAAAATCCAGTAGTCTCCGTAAAAGGGGCGAAAGAAGCTGACCCGGAGCTTCGCGTTGCCACTCCCTTCGAGCACCTTCGCGATGCCATTGGCCTCTTCAATTCCGCCGTCCGCCTTGCGGCACCGATTCCGCACACGAACCCCATCACCGTCCAGACGATAGCTCGCCTGAGTGTCGGCCACACACATAGACTGAAAACGGTTCGGCAGAAGTGCGATTTCGTACCACTCCCCCATGTAGCGAGCAAGGTCGACCGATTCGACCGTGGGCAGCGGCGCGCTGGGACGAAGGGCGCAGCCGGACAGACCCGCGAACAAAAGGACCAGAAAAATCCTGCAAATGGGTGCAAGGCTCATCTCCACGCTTCTCCTACCTTGGTTTCCGTATACTCCTCTCAGAATCTGCCAGGATACACCTGATTTGCCAAGTGAAAAATCCCGGCGCCAGGCTCTTTGGATATCGGTGGGTGTCTATGCGCTGTTCTGGTGCCGTCTGGGCCAGGCTCTCTTTCCTGAAAAGCAGTGGCAAGGTGCTTTTTTTTGACTTATAATTTCAAAATTCGGGACCGCGGGAGAGGGTACTGCCGCGGTTTCAAAACCACTGCCTTCTTGGCTAGAAAGGACAGAGTTTATGGCTAAGATCGAGATCTTGGAAGGGCCCATGAGCGGGGCGCAGTTTGACATCGAAAAAGAGGTCGTCTTTGTCGGTCGGTCTCCGGGAAATGATGTCAGGATCCGTGACGACGCCGTTTCCAGGAGGCATCTCAAAATATTCAGTGTGGAGAGCTGCTACTTTGTCGAGGACCTGAAAACCAAGAACGGAACCATGATCAACGGTGAAGCCGTTGAGGCGGGTTTTGCCAGATTCATAACGGAAAACGATCGGATTCGGCTCGGGTCGACCGTCATCCGACTGGACGGAATCGGCGTGACCAAACCGCCGATCACTGTGGAGGAGATAATACCCCAGGCTGCAGAAGAAGTGGAGGAACCGAGAGATTTGAAGGCCTACCAGGGGAAAGAGCGGCGTTCAAGAATGTTTAAGGAGATGAATTTCCTCTACGATTTGTTGCAGCCCATCGGGGAGCAGCCCTCCATGTACCAGCTCCTGGAAAAGGTGACGGATTTCCTCTTTGAAAGCTATCCTCGGGTTGACAGGGTGAGCGTGTTTCTATTCGAAGATGACAAGAACAGGATGGAAGAGGTCATTTCGCGGAGCAAGAAAGAAAACGATCAGAAGCGATCGTTCTACACAAATGCCATGCTGGA
>JALOPA010000178.1 GCA_025454125.1 Thermodesulfobacteriota bacterium | reverse complement strand
GGAGGTTTGACCCATGGGTAACTGGTTCAAGACGACGCTGTTGATGGCTGCCTTGACCGCTCTCATTGTTTTCATAGGGAATCTGCTGGGCGGGCAGAACGGCATGATGCTCGCTTTCGTTCTCGCCATCGGCATGAACTTTTTCAGCTACTGGTTCTCCGACAAGATCGTTCTCAAGATGTACAGGGCCCAGGAAGTGACGCCGAGCGAAAGCCCCGAGCTTCATCAGATCGTGGCCGGACTGGCTCAGAGGGCCAGCATTCCCATGCCGCGCATTTACATCATTCCCGAGGATTCACCCAATGCCTTTGCCACAGGCCGAAACCCGGAGCACGCGGTCGTTGCTGTGACAGAGGGGCTCTTGAAGCTCATGAACAGGGATGAGCTGGAAGGGGTTCTGGCTCATGAACTCGCACATGTGAAAAACCGGGACATTCTGATCGGCTCCATCGCAGCCACCATGGCAGGGGCGATCATGATCCTGGCCAACATGGCTCGGTGGACCGCGTTCCTGGGCGGCGGATCGAGCAGCAACAACGAGGGAGGCGGAAGAGGGCTGGGCGGAATCGGCCTGATTGTCATGAGCATCCTGGCTCCGCTGGCCGCCATGCTCATCCAGATGGCCATATCGAGATCAAGAGAATATCATGCCGACCACTCGGGCGCCGAGTTCGCAGGACACCCCAACGGCCTTGCGAATGCCTTGAGGAAGCTTGGCGCCTACACGAAGAAGCTTCCCATGGATGCCAGTCCCCAGACCGCACACATGTTCATCGTCAACCCCCTGAGCGGGAGAAGCCTGATGAGCCTCTTTTCCACTCATCCTCCACTCGAGGAGAGGATCGAGCGACTCACCGGAACGCCCCCTTCCATCCATGAAGGACCGTCGGGCAGGGCATCAGGTGAAGACACCGGCATCAAACGAGCGGAGGATGCCTGGAGGCATCTCTCGCGTTAGTATGGTTTCTCAGAAGTGCCTTGATGAAAATAAGCGCTTCGCCTCACGGCATGCGGTAGACCATGGCGTTGATGTTCATGCCTGCTCCCACGGAGGCGAAGACGGCGATGTCTCCCGAATGCAGGATGTGGTTGTCGATCTTGCCTCTCTGCAACAGGTCAAACAGGGTGGGTAAGGTTGCAACGGAACTGTTCCCGAGCCACGAAATGGTCATGGGCATGATGTGCTCAGGGATTTTTTTTGCGTTGCTCAACTTGAAGAGCCGTTTCAGGATGGCTTCATCCATTTTCTGGTTGGCCTGGTGGATCAGGACCTTGTTGACGTCGGACAGTGTGAGCCCTGCCTTTTCAAGACTTCGGAGCACCACTTCAGGAACGACTTTTACGGCATACTTGTAGATCTCGTGGCCCTGCATCTTGAGGTAGAGCTGGTTGACGTTGGAGTTGAGATGGTAGGACTGACCGAGCGTCAGGAGGTTGACCTCGTGCAGGGTGTCCGACCTGGTGACATGCGAGAGGATCCCCGCTTTCTTGTCCGTGGCTTCCACCAGCGTGGCGCCGGCGCCGTCCGAATAGATCATGCTGTCGATATCGTGAGGATCGGAAATCCGGGACAGCGTCTCGGCTCCGATGACGAGGATCTTCTTGGCGTCCCCGGAGCGGATGTAGTAGTCCGCGATGATCATGGCGTGGAGCCAGCCCGGGCATCCGAAGGGCACGTCATAGGCCACGCAATAAGGGTTTCGGATCCGAAGTTTGTGTTTGACCCTGGCGGCGATGGTGGGGACCATGTCGCACCTTGCGTTGTCCGCCTTCATGTCGCCCATGTTGTGGCCGACGATGATGTAATCCAGGGTTTCCCTGTCGGTCCCTTCCAGGGCCTGCTCGGCGGCGATGAAGGCGATGTCGGACGTGTTCAGGTCGTCCGTGACATATCGCCTCTCCTGGATGCAGGTGATTTCCTCGAGTTTCTTGATGAGATCCGGATTGGATTTGTCGAGTTTCTTCCCGTCTGCCCCGTAGAACTCATGGGACAGGAAGTATTCATTTGGAATCCTCAGGGCAGGGATATAACTGCCCGTAGCAGTAATGATCGAGTTCGGCATTTTAGAATTAAGGTGCCTCCTAAATTCAGCTGGGTGCTTTGACCGGTCTTGAGCGGGCCGCGCAAACAAGCGGCATCAAGCCAAATCATCTCAATCTATTCAAGTTTTCATCCAAAAGCAAGCATGAAAACCCAATGAACGACCCCGCCGCAAGCCGCGGGGAATGGACCTTCGCGCTGGGTGGGAAGATCAAGAAGCCCGGCTTATTGGAGGGAAGGGTCCTGCCGGCAGTGACCAAAGGCGGCAATGAAAACCTTTTCAGGACGCTCAGCACAAGTCTCCTCTCAGGTGACTTGTTTTTTCCCCCTTTGTTTACAGTCAGAAGGGCATCCAGACATCGGACCGGGTGAATCACCGAAGCACGGGCGCACAAGTGGCTAACATCTCAACGGTAATCGCGGTGGGGATGGAGCCGGGACGTCTCTTTTTAGTGGCATAGCCTTTGCAGAATTTGCTAAGGTGAGCCATCCATTTCGAAGAGCTGAACGGTTCGTGTGATTTTCTCGTCGCAGGATTAACCATGTTTTATTCTTTTCGCTCAAAGATCATCGCAAGCTTTCTGGGAGTGAGCTTCGTTGTGGGGATCGTATGCCTCCTGGTCGGAGGCCATCTCTTGACCAAGTCGGTGCTCGGCGAAGCGAGGAACCGGGTGGCTCAGGACCTCAATGCGGCTCGGGAGATGTACGAGAGCCGTATCCGGATGATCGAAGTCGCGCTCAACACCACGACCCTGGGGTATGGGTTTTTGGTCACTCTCCGGGACCGCGAAACTTCCGACCTGGTGTTTCGGTTGGGGCGCATGGCGCAACACGGGGGCCTGGATTTCGCAGGCATCACGGACGAAAAAGGGCAGACCATCTGCCGCATCGGAACGCATGCGATGCCGGGGAAAAAACCCCAACCGGCACATCCCATTGTGCTCCAAGCCCTGGAGAAAAAAACCCTGGCTTCCGGCACCGTCCTGCTGAGCGAAGAATACCTGAAAGCCGAGAACCCGCAGCTGGCGGAGCGAGCCAGAGTCGACGTCCTTTCGACCCGGGGGACCGGCCCCTCGACGGAGAAAACGGTGACGGCCGGGCTCACGCTTTCCGCTGCGGTGCCCGTGCTCCACGAAGGGCAGCTGCTGGGAGTGCTCTACGGCGGAATTCTCCTGAACAGGGACGAGAAGATTGTGGACACGGTGCGGGGCACGGTGTTCCGCAACGAGGAGTACAAAGGCCGCAGCATCGGTCGGGCCACCATCTTCCTCAAGGATGTGCGTGTGGCGACCAATGTCCCGGCCCAGGACGGGGGCCGGGCCATCGGCACCCGGGTCGCCGAAGACGTGAGAGAGCACGTGCTGGAGAAAGGGGAGCGCTGGACAAAGCAGGCCATGGTCGTCACGGACTGGTACATCACGGCCTATGAACCGATCAAGGACATCTTTGGCAAGACCGTGGGCATCCTGGGGATGGGTGTGCTGGAAGAAAAGTATGTGGACCTGCGTTGGAGAACGCTGGCCAGTTTCGTGCTCGTGACCCTGGCAGGGATGGCGCTGGCCACGGCCCTCGGCTGCTTCCTGGCCGGAAAGATCATCAACCCGGTGCACCGGCTGATCCGGGCGAGCCAGCAGGTCACGGAGGGAAGCCTCACACCGGACATCGGCCCGGTGTCTTCCGGCGAAATGGCGGTCCTTCAGAAAACGTTCAAGGAAATGGTCGCGGCCATGGGCCGCAGGAGAGCGGAGAGCCAGGACCGCCTCCTCCTCTCCGAAAGGCAGGCCAGCGTGGGACGCCTTGCAGCCGGAGTGGCTCACGAGATCAACAATCCCCTGACCGGGGTGCTGACCTACACCCACATGCTGCTGCGGCGCAAGGACCTGAACGAGGAGGTGCGCGCCGATCTTCAAACCATCGTGGAAGCCACGGAACGGGTGAGAAAGATCGTGAAGGGGCTCCTGGACTTTTCCAGACAGACCCAACCCGACCGGGAGCAGGTGGATGTGAATCGCCTCATCAGCGGCACCATGGCCCTGATGGAAAACCAGGCGTTGCTCAAGGGGGTGGGCATGGTTTTCAAGCCCGGCCAGGATCTCCATAAAGTGAACATGGATCGAAACCAGTTTCAGAGCGTGCTGCTGAACCTTCTGATCAATGCTCTGGACGCCACGAAGCCCGGAGACAGCATCACCTTCTCCACGTCGAACAGCGCGGTGAAAAACGAGGCCGGTCAGGAAGGGATCGAGATCTCCATTGCCGACACGGGGTGCGGCATTCCTCCCGAACACTTGAACAAGCTCTTTGACCCTTTCTTCACGACAAAAGAGGTGGGCCACGGCACGGGACTGGGCCTGTCCGTGACTCTGGGCATTGTTCAGAGGCATGGAGGAAGCATTCAGGTGGCCAGCGAGGTGGGGAAGGGGTCCACCTTCACCATTTGGGTGCCCCTGGAGGGACGGGCAAAGTGACATGAAGATCCTTGTGGTTGACGATGAAAGCATTGTCCTGGAAAGCTGCAAACGGGTTCTCGGAGACAGCTTTGAAGTGATCCCGGCACGATCGGCGGAAGCGGCGCTGGAGGTGATGCGCCGGGAGCCGATCGAAGTCATCCTGCTGGACATCAAAATGCCGGGCAAAGACGGGATGACGCTTTTGAGAGAAATCAAGGAGCAGTGGCCGAACATCCCGGTGATCGTCATGAGCGGTTACGCGACCACCCAGACGGTTGAGCAGGTTTCAAAAACCGAGGCGGCCACGTTCATTGCAAAACCCTTTACGCCGATGGAGCTTCTGGAAGCCGTGACCAGAGTGATGGAGAAGGAGGGGAAACTGTGAACAAGAAGAAGGCTCTCGTGATTGACGACGAACAGATCGTGCTCGACAGCGTCAAGAAGATCCTTGTAGAAGGCGACTTCGATGCCGAAGTGACCCTGAGCGGGCGCCAGGGCCTGGAGTGGGGAATTCAGAAGACCTACGACGTGGTGCTGACCGACATTCGCATGCCGGACATCGGCGGGATGGTGGTCTTGAGGGACCTGAAACGGGCGAAACCTACGCTTCCGGTGGTGATCATCACCGGGTACGCGAATGTGCGATCGGCCGTGCAGGCCATGAGGCTCGGCGCTGCGGACTATCTGGAAAAGCCCTTCACGCCCGAGGAACTCCTGAAGTCCGTGGAAAAGGCGGTGCAGGTGGCGGCATCGCAGGCCCCGCAGGAGCAGGCTCTCGTTCACAAGGAGGAAATCCTCACGGTGCTGGAGCGGGCGGCAACGGACGGGGAATTCGTGCACCAGTTGCTGCACAACTGGGTGGATGCCCTGGACGGGTACAACCTGAACAACGCCGAGAAGCTCGCGCTGCTGACAGGGGACATTGACTGGATCGAATCCTCTGCCGGGCCTCTCACGGCGAAGCAGAAGCGGTGGCTGGAGAAGCCCTTGAGCGCCGAGATGCTTAGGACCTACGGCTGGTGATTTGACCCAGAAGGCGGCGATTAAGGCCGGGCAGGGGTGGGGGGCTCTTTCAAAAGCTGCAACCGGGAATTGACTCCTCCCGTCAACCGCCCTCTTG
>JALOPA010000177.1 GCA_025454125.1 Thermodesulfobacteriota bacterium | reverse complement strand
CAATCCAATAATCGGGCCAGTGTTCGAAACCAGCTTCACTGCTGAACCCGCTTTCTCGCATCTTCCAGGTCCCGCCTCAGTTCTGCCTCTGCCTCTTCCGGCGGATAATTAAATATGCTTACGCGATATCTACCGCATGTCTCCAGGAACTCAACCCTTGACATCCCCGCCAGCTCGGCTGCTTTGCCGGAAGAAACCTTCCCTAGTTCAAACATCTTGAGTGCAGCCATAAGGCGGATATGCTGTTCCAGTTCATCCTTCGTCATGTGAACGGCCAGCTCAAATCCACTAGGGTATCTCATCTTCAATTCTTCTGTTTCCATAGATAAACTCCCTGCCGCAGTCACGATCACGGTTATCAATGGTCATAGGGCCTGCACATCCATAATATGACGAAACGAAGTCCCAAAAGACAGCTTCATTTCGCATATCCTTCAAGCCCCTTAAGTTTTGCAATGATTTTAGGCAGAAAATCTGAAAGATGTCCATCAAATCCAGAAGTTAAACCGGAAGCCCTGCGACAACCCCCTGAAAAGTGACAAGATCATCTCTCGCCCGTCCCGCCAATAGCGGGACTAGAGCCACAGAGTCCCCAGAGGAAAGCTCGCTCGCCCAGTGGTTTGCTCAAGATGTCACCGGGGCCTCGCGAGCGAACATATCCGAGCAACCCCTGCTTGCCCGGCTCTGGAGGGTTACTTCTGTCTAAAATAATACGTGGGGGTCTTCTCTCTTTTCTCTGCGTTCTCTGCGTCTCTGCGAGAGATCTCTTCTTTCGTGCTTTCCATTTTTCGTGCTTTCGTGGTTGAGATTCTGGCTTTTGTTCTGCTTGCTTCGGATTTCGATGTTCGTTATTCGTTATGCGATTCTTCTCCTACTCGTCACCTGTTACTTGTCATTTATGCGCCTCTGGCGCACTTGTCACTCTTCATTCAGTCCTCATCACTAGTCTTTTCGCTGTGTCCATCATCTCCCCATGCTTCTTGCCTCCCGGGCAATACTCGCACTCGCCATGAGGCGGGATGGGAATTCCAAAAGCATAGGCTCTCAGGTGAGCCACCTGGCAAAGGAAATCCACCGGTTCTTCATTATCTCCACACTCGAGCACTCCGTTGGCCGGGCACATGCCGCACATGCTCCTCAGCTTGCAGGCCCGGCACTTCGTCTTTCGAGTGGCCTTCTTTCTGCTGACCTTGAGCATGAACTCCTCCCAACCCTCTTTGAAGCTGCCCTTGCGGAGGTCGTAGGTTTCGCCGTGCCAGAGCACGCAGGTGCTCAGTCTTCCTGAGGCATCGACGGCAAAAGCGTTGTGACCCCCGCCGCAGGCGTACAGCTCTGTTCCCTTCGCAGAATCGGGACCTGGCCCTTTGAAATGCTCGCAAAACTTGACCCACTCGTTTTTCCTGGTTGGTTCCTTCAGATCGAGTTCCACCACCTCTTCAGGAGAAAGCCTCCCGCGTAGGGGGGCGATTGAGTGATCCACTCGGGGATTGATCATCGCGTCAAAGCGGCACTCCAGGCACAGTTCCTCTTCGACAAAGCGTTTCAGATCCCATATCTCATGAGCGTTGGACCTGAGGACCATCGTTTTCATGAGCGGCCGGAGACCTCCCTCCACGAGGAGTCGCACTCCCGCCATGGTCCTTTCAAAAGATCCGGCGACTCCGGTGACGCTGTCGTGCGTCGCCGCCGTGCACCCATAGACGGAGACCTCGATGGAGAAGGGGTTCCAAGCAGTCAGGTATTCCGCGACACGAGGGGTGATCAAAGTCGCGTTGGTGAACAGAGTAATGAGGAAACCTGCCCTCTTGGCGTGGGCATAGATGTCCAGGAAATCCTTTCTCGCGAAGATCTCTCCTCCGGTGTAAAGCAGCCACAGGCAACCTTCTGCGCTCATTTCATCCAGAAGCCGGCAGTGCTCTTCATAGGTAAATTCATCGCGCCGCGCATTTTGATCATCAAGTGGAAGGTTGTTGTAGCAGTGAACACAGGCGAGATTGCAGCGTTTCGTGACTTCGATGGAGCCGCTGATGGGGACTCTTTGCGCTGCCACGCGCTCGTGAAGGCTCAGGCTCCAGTCTTGATAGCTTTGGGTTTCCATGCGCCTGCATGCTACCACACAACCCGCCTCTGTGCAAAAACCGCAAGAAAAGAAAACCCAATCACGAAAGCACGAAAAATGGAAAAAAGGGGAAAGATCCTTTTGGTTTTCCTTCGTGCTTTCCTCCTTTCGTGCTTTCGTGGTTTGGTTTTGGAATGCGACGAGTTGGCAACTCGGCGCTTGTAGCGGAATCTTGGGTGCGGTAGAATACCCTTGCACGCTGATTGAGAAATGCGGAGGGCAAGGTCGCTGGATAACTGGTGGACCTATCTGAAACAGGGACTTTCTCGACCATCCCCTGAAGACAGGATCGCTGGCCAAGAGGGTTACGGGGGCACTCGCGAGACCCTTCGATACCTTCAGCCTTACCTCCTTCGTCACTGGCGAAACGGCGCCGTAGGCTTTTTTTTCATCCTCTTTGCCTCCCTGCTCGCCTTCCCTCAGCCGCTCATCACTCGCTACATCGTGGATGATGTGATTCTCAAACGCCAGCTTGGGCTTCTGGCAGGCGCTATCCTTTTGCTCATCGCTCTCATCCTGGCCGAAAAGCTCGTCAAGGTGCTTGAGGAGTTCACCTTTGCGCGCTTTGAACAAGGGATAACACTCGACATCCAGGAAAATCTCTGGGGGAGGGTTCTCCACTTTCCCAAGTCCTTCTTCGACGACATCCAGACAGGGTACTTGATGTCCAGACTTTCCGAAGACGCGGAGGGACTTCGTTGGTTCTTCTCCAGCACCGTTGTTTACGTGCTCAGCAACCTGATCCGGTTTTTGGGTGGCATCGCCTTCCTCTTCTACCTCGAGTGGAGGCTCGCCTTGATCGTTCTCATCGTCCTTCCGGGCCTTCTGTTCGGCTTGAATTACTTTACGAAAAAAGTGCATGTTCTTAGCCACCACAGCATGGAACAGGACGCCATCATCTCCAGCCGTGTGCAGGAAGCCCTGTCCTCCACCCCCTTGATTAAATCCTTTGCCGCCGAGGAAAGAACACAAGACCGTCTGGTGTCCGAGCTCAAGAAAGCGTTTCAAATTGCTCTCGAACAGACGACCGTAACCTCGATCGCCGACGCGGCAATCAGCCTCCTGCCGGCCCTTTCGCGCGGCATAGCGCTCGCTCTGGGCGCCTACTGGGTCATCAAGGAGGAGTGGACCCTGGGCTCCCTTCTCGCCTTCCAGGGCTACCTGGGATATGTCTTTGGACCGGTCCAATTTCTCGCGACCGCCAATCTCCAGCTTCAGAAAGCCCTGGCAGCGCTTCAGAGGATCTGGGCCCTTTTCCGTATTCTCCCTGAGGAGAATTCACAGACGGGAGTCAAAGTCGATCACTTGAAGGGTGAGGTGGAGTTCAGAGAGGTCTCCTTCTCCTATAACGGCCGGGAGAACGTTCTCGATCGCCTGTCATTCCAGATCAGAGCCGGGGAACTCATCGCCGTGGTCGGCCCGAGCGGGGTCGGAAAAACAACGCTTCTCAGTCTTGTGCTTTGCTTCTACAAGCCCACATTGGGGCAGATTTATTTTGACGGCAGTCCTGCGTCCGGTCTGAAGGTCACATCGCTCCGGCAACGAATCGGGTATGTGTCTCAAAACACGCTTCTCTTGTCCGGCACGATCATGGACAACCTGCGGTACGGGAACCCGCAGGCCGGTGAAAACGAAATCATCCAGGCCAGCCGCGCGGCCGAGATCCACGACTTCATCAGCAGTCTGGCCTCAGGCTATGACACTGAGATTGGAGAAAAAGGCATGAAATTGTCGGAAGGACAGAAGCAGCGGCTTTCCATTGCAAGGGCTTTGGTGAAGGCTCCGGATATTCTTGTTCTGGATGAGCCCACCTCTTCCCTCGACGGCAGAACCGAGGAATCGATCATCGGCTCACTCCCCGCTTTCGTGAAGAACAAGACGCTTCTTGTGGTCTCCAACAGGCTTTCGACGATTAAACATTGCGACCGCGTTTTGCTCCTGGATAACAACAAGCGGCTCGTCTCAGGCACACATCAAGAGTTTATGAATACGAGTGAGTACTACCGATCGCTCATTGTCCATTAGCGGATGGCAGGTTGCGGGTCGCTTGTTGCAGGTGGCCTGTCGCAGGTAGGCCGTGGCAGGTCGCTTTTCTTAGTCACGAGTGACGAGTAACAAGTGACGAGTAGTGTTTCTCGCTTTTGTTTTGTCACTCGTTACTTGTCACTGGTTTTCCAACTTTAGGCATTTTAGGCACTTTAGCGCACTTTAGGCACTTCTTCTGGCTCTTTGCTCTACGCTCCCTGCTCTGCGCTTCCCAGCAACGCACAGCTCTTGTCGTCCGGCGCCGGCGGGAAATAGACCCGGAACGTGGTTTCTCCAGACTTGAGGCAATCCTCCCGCACCTTGCAGAACCGGCACTCGCTGATTCTCCCGGGGCACAGATCTGTGTCTTTCGGGATGAATCCGCACCGGGTGGATTCCATATGGATCTCGAAATTGAACCGCTCCGCGAAAATCTTCATGCGCAGGAGGTCCGCCCCCTTCCCCCCCGCATAGAAATCAAAAGGCCTTTTCGAGGAGTAGGCCATGGTGTCGTGGGTGGTGAAAAACCCTTCGAAGAGCCTTCGCTCGTTCTCATCAGTGATACCGATTCCATAATCATGGACGATCAGCTCCGCTCCATCCCCTTTCCGGTGCACAGTGATCTCGATCTTTCCTTCATCCGGAGTGGCTTCTACGGCGTTTCTGAGAAGCCCGTCGACCACTTTCTCCAGCACGTCCTCGGGCACGCAGACATTCGGCACCGGTTCTAGGCGGGTGACAATCTCCACCTCCCGGTGAGGGAACTTCGGTCTCAAGGTCTCGATTCTCCACTCCACGAATCGCTCCGGAGAGAACTCGGAGACCTTGATCTCCTTGGGCCCGTAGAGTTCCTCAATCTTGTTCTTGATTCTGTCGATGATCGGGCCTTCCCCCGCCTCCTGCGCGACAAAGGTTTCCAGTTCGTCCGTGCACTGCTCCAGGAGCATGTTCAGGAGGTGGTAGGTCCGGTACTGTTTGTCCGCCATGATGTCTTCCACCTGGTACTGGATTCCCAAAATGCGTTCAAGGTTTCGCCAGGCCCTGTCGTACGTCTTTTTCCAAGCTGGCTCGGGAAGGGTTCGCAGCTTCTTCGACAGGATGTTCAGGCTGGCCATGAGCACCGAAACCGGGGTCTTCAGCTCGTGGGAAAGATGGTTGATCGCCCGATCCTTGGCGCGGTTCAGGCTCGCGAGCTCTTTGTAGGCTTCGGTCACCTCCTTGGCATACCTCGCATTTTCTATGGAGAGCGCCACCGTGCCGGCGATCAGGTTGAGAAGCTCCACATCGGACGGACCGAAAACGCCGTTCTTCTTGTTGATGGCGCAGAGCACGCCGATGATGCGCTCTCCGCTCTTCAGCGGAACATCGAGCATATTGCGCGATTTGAAATGCATCTGGTCATCCACGACACCCTTTGGTCGCAGGGTATCGAACTTCCTTGGCTCTTCTCTGCGTGTCCCTGTCGTCATAGGCCGCTCCAAGAAAGTAGAATTCCTTTTTGGCCTCATCCAGAAGAATCACAAGTGCGCCTTCCACCCCGAGGACCCTTTTGATCTCACTGCTTACATAGTCCAGAAGATCCTCCAGGCGAGGGTAGGAAGGCAGCGCCGTGCTGATGCGGAAAAGAGCGTCCTGGGTGAGCTGGAGTCTTTTCTCCTGAGTGATATCTCTCAGGAGAACCAATTCTCCTGCCTGTGAGCCTTCTGTTTCCGAAAACAGGGCTCCGCTCATCAGCACGTCCAGGACCTGTCCGTCCTTGGTCAACCTCTTGCTGACGTGCCGATGGATCATTTTCTCATCCAGCAGCTTTTGAATGTCCGCTTTGACCTGTTCCTGCAATTCCGCCGGCACATAGGGAATGTGCTTCCCGTGCAGTTCCTCCAAGGACCAACCGAAGACCTGCGTGAAAGCCGGATTCAGGTAGCTCACCTTTCCGTCTTGCGTGAAGACCACCATGGGGTAAGGGACGAAATCCAGCAGGGTCCGGTATCTTTTTTCAGCCACTCGACTTGCTTCATAGGCGCACC
>JALOPA010000176.1 GCA_025454125.1 Thermodesulfobacteriota bacterium | reverse complement strand
GGCTCTTCCTGGCTTCCGACGTTCATGGGAATGCTGGGGATTCCCTTCGTGTGGAGTGCCGGCCTTAGGGATTCGATGCCGCTGCGATTCCTCAAGGCCATGTCCAGGCGAGCCAAATTACAGGAAATAGTGCGAAGCGTCGCAATGAGATTCCTCGGCTCGGCAACAGACTACCTGACGGCATCCCGCTCTTCCATGATTCTTACGTCGTCAGATGAAAGCCTGTGGAAGGCATCCCTTCCGGTTCAAAGATTTCTGGTCGGAGGGCTCCCAGAGGAAGAGTTGGAGAAATTGGCTACCCTATCTGGCCGATCCCAAAAGCGCACCTTTCGAATCATTAGCATTGGCAGGCTGTTGGGGTGGAAAGGGTTTTCTCTGGGCCTTACTGCTTTTGCTCGGTTTCAGTATAAGATCCCCAGCAGTGAGTATTGGGTGATTGGAGATGGGCCTGAAAGAATCCACCTTGAGAGGCTTGCCACGGATCTCAAATGCCGGAACAAGGTTCACTTCCTAGGCTGGCTGTCGCGGTCCCAAGTTTTGAACCTTTTGCCAGAAGTAGACGTATTGCTGCATCCCAGCTTCCACGAACAATTCGGATATGTGCTGCTGGAAGGGATGGCCGCGGGAAAACCCATCATATGTTTGGACGTGGCCGGGCCTTCTTTGCTCGTACCTGAGGCAGGAGGATACAAAGTGTCCGTCCTAAACAGAGAGCAGGTTGTAAACGACATCTCCCAAGCCCTGTATGAGCTGGCCTCCGACCATAAGAAACGCAGGAACATGGGGGATTTTGCTCGACACTGGGCTGCGAGCAGATGGAATTGGGATCACATCGGCGAGGAGCTTCTGGACTTGTATGACTCTGTGTTGAGTCGAGACCGTGTCACCGTAGGTAGCAACTGTTGACTTCAACTTGCCCACTCTGCGAAAGTTCACTTGTCACACCTTACGTACAGGTTCACCGCGATTATCGTGGAAGGAGCTTCCGGCTTCGTCTTGTTCAGTGCAAGCAGTGTTATTTTGTTTATCTCCTGGATGACCCTCAAATCACTTACGATCGGGACTACTTAGAAAAAGAAAGCGTCCTTACCTCCTCAGACCCTTTGGCTCATTTCCGCTTCAATGAACGGCTCGCCCGCATTGCACTATTTGTCCCTCCTGACCCAGAAAAATGTTTTCTGGACCTAGGGATAGGTGATGGTTTGCTTCTTCACCTGACCGAAAAGATTGGATACCGCACTTTCGGGCTCGATTTGAATCCGGCAGCCGTCGAGCTCGCCCTGGACCAATTCGGTTTGCATGCTGAGCTGAGTTTGTCTCCCATTGAGGAGGCCTTTCCGAACTACAAATTTGAGGTCATTCATATGAATGAAGTCATCGAGCACGCGGCGCAGCCCATGAAAGTGCTCCACTGGTGCAGAGAACATCTTAGCAGACAGGGTTGCCTTGTTGTGCAAACTGGGAATATAGACTCAGCGGCAAGGCTTATCAGGCGCAACGGTTGGGTCTATTTTCGGCCAGTGCATGTCAGCTATTTTTCTACACGCACGCTCCTTTATGCTTTAGAGAAAGCAGGTTTCCGTATTCTTCACTGCTCAACCAATGACTGGCGCATCAGACCTTCTATTACAGCCTTTGCCTCACTGTGGAAGCAAGGACAGAAAAGGCATGCCCTCAATTTTATCTCCCAGTTTCTGACATCGCTGATTCACGGAGTCCGAGGAACCGTTCTTGTTTATGCAAACTGAATCCTGAGCTTCTATGATCACCGATTGTCTGCACACAACATTTAGAAGTCTCGATCATGTTCTCAACTAACAAAAGCCTCAGCGTCATTCTATGTCTATTTCTTGGGCCTCTGATCGCAGTGCTTGTCATAATTCATCCGCTGGTTGCAGTCGTTTGCGTCGCTCTCTTCTTCTTTTCTGTTCTTTGGTTTTTGAACTCTCCGCGACTTTCCGTGTTCCTTGGCTATATTTTCTTAGGTTGCCTTACTGGGTATGCCTTCCTCGGAAAAAGTTTTGCCTACTTGGGATATCCTCCGATCTACATCGGGGAGGCATTCCTCTTTCTAGGCTTGCTCGCGCTTTTGTCGAGCGGTAGGCTAAAATATGCCTTTCGAAACTCAATAACCAGATTGGCAATTCCTTTCGTGATCTGGGGAGCCATTCGAACCCTCCCAAATCTAGGAGTGTATGGCATAGACGCTCTCCGCGATGGAGTCATTTGGGCATATTTTCTTTTTGCCCTCATTGTGTTTGCTTTCCTCGACCAAAAGGACTCCATTTCGAAGGTTGTGGTTTTATACAACCGATTCATACCATGGTATCTGGCATGGATTCCTTTCGCTTACCTCATCGGTCAGTTTTGGAGCCACCTTCTTCCCGTTCTCCCTATTTCTCAAGTTCCTTTGCTGACGATTAAACCCGGGGACGTAGCCGTTCATCTGGCTGGAATTGGGGCGTTTTTGTTCCTGCATCCTATGGAGGTCACCCCATCGCGATCGCCATTGAGAGCCTGGCTGTCTAAATGGGCTCGATGGGCCCTCTGGATTGGTGGTTTCCTTGTCTCCGGTTCATTAACTCGAGGAGGTCTCCTCTCCATCCTTTCAGCTTTTGTAGTTGTTTTCGTAATGCGCCCGCTCAGCGGATTGGGCAAAATGCTCATTCTACTGATGACCGCATCGGTCGTCCTTCTTATCTTTGACCCAAGAGTCGATATAGGGGACCGTCGTATTGTTTCACCTCAGCAGATTGTAGAGAATTTCAGAAGTATCGCGAGGAGTCCCTCCTTTGAAATGGAAGCTACGCGACAGTGGCGCTTGGAGTGGTGGGAAGACATCGTCGACTACACGCTGTTCGGCAAGTACTTCTGGATGGGCAAAGGATATGGCATAAATCTTGCCGACAGTGACGGCTATCAGGTTGTCTTCTACCCTCCTCTGCGCAGCCCCCATAACGGCCATCTCAATATCCTCGCTCGATCCGGCGTGCCTGGATTGTTGACCTGGGTCCTCCTGCAGTTCCTATTCGCTTGGAAACTCGTGGGAGCTTATTCCTTGGCCATCAGAAACCATGCGCCTTTTTGGGAGAGGACGAGCCTTTGGATACTTGCTTACTGGACCGCGTTCATGGTCAATTCGTGTTTTGATGTCTTTCTTGAAGGGCCGCAAGGTGGTGTCTGGTTTTGGGCTATCTTTGGTTTTGGCATTGCCGCTATTGAATCTCAGCGGATAAGAATCCTGCCCATGGTAAGCGCGACTTCGTGACGTTCTTGAGGTTGGAAGCGCTTGAACAGCAATAGGATCAACATCCTTATCGTAGGACAGACCCCTCCTCCTTATCATGGTCAGTCCATCGCAATCCAAATGGTCCTCGCCGGTCCATACCGACAAATCCATTTTCACCATGTTCGCATGGCATTTTCCAGAGAGATTGACGAAGTCGGCAGGATCAAGATTAGGAAAATAGGGCATCTCCTTTCAATCATCATGAGGATCTTTTACATGCGGTTCCGTCACAAGGCACCGATTCTCTACTATCCGCCCGCCGGCCCGGAATTTATCCCAATGTGTAGAGACCTGGTCATACTCATCCTTACACGGTGGCTCTTTAAGAAAACCGTCTTCTTCTTCCATGCGGGTGGTATTTCTGAGCTATATCGGCGCTTACCCGGTTGGCTTCGTTTCCTGTTCAGGCGAGCTTATTTTGGAGTAGATCTTGCCATACGACCATCCGAACTCAATCCGCCAGACGGAGAGCGCCTGAAAGCATTAAACAATATTGTTCTCCCGCACGGTCTCCCTGATTACTATCCCCAATTTCGGAAATCGCGACGCATCGAGATTACTACACCAACACTTCTCTTTGTCGGCGCTCTCACTGAGACAAAAGGGATACTCGTTCTTCTTGACACATGTCGCATCTTGAGGGATTCGGGTCAAAAATTCAAAGTTAGATTTGTGGGGCATTTTGAATCAGAGGCTTTTAGAAATTCGGCGAATCTGACCATCGCTAGGAATGGGTTAGGTGACTGCGTTGAGTTCGCAGGGGTTCTAACTGGGGAGAAGAAGTGGTTGGCTTACTCCCAAGCAGACATCTTCTGTTTCCCTTCGTTCTATGAAAATGAGACGTTCGGCTTGGTTCTACTTGAAGCGATGCAATTTGAGCTCCCTATCGTCGCGACACATTGGCGAGGCATTCCCTCTGTTGTCGAAGATGGTAGATCCGGATTTCTTGTTCCTATCAAAGACAGTCGCGTCTTTTCGGAAAAGGTCGCCATTCTTCTCGGAAATGCCGAACTGAGAAAAGCGATGGGACGCCGAGGGAGAGAACTCTACCTGGAACGATTTACCATTGAGAAATTCTGGCAAGGTCTTGAATCAGCTTTTTTGTCAATCGCCTGACATTTCCTATGAAGAAATTACATCCTTGCCCTCAGGGTTATTCAGTTCGTCACTGGAACTCCGGTGTCAAAATTTGGAACTCTCAGCCCCAAAAAACACTGATACACGGTGCTCCAGGAGGATAAATATCCTGGGGGTAGGAATGAGCGCTGCAAGTCTAGAGGATGCGACCCAGGAGATCGCTTCATGGGTTGAATCAAGAGCAGAGTATTATGTTAATGTCTGCACTGTTCACACGGTGATGGAATGTCAGAAGGATCCTGAACTTAAGAAAATCGTGAACCGGAGCGGCATGGCGACACCCGATGGGATGCCTCTCGTGTGGCTTTGTCATTACTTTGGTGCGAAGAACGTCACGAGAATATATGGTCCTGATCTTCTGCTCTCTGTCTGCGCTGATTCTACCTCTAAAGGATATCGGCATTTTTTCTACGGAGGTGCGCCAGGGATCGCCGACGCCTTGGCCAAGAGCCTAAAACAGCGATTCCCTAACTTGATCGTTGCCGGAGCCTATTCCCCTCCCATGCTGGCCGTGGGACAACTGGAGAAACCCGGCGCGATTGACATGATCAATAGGGCGAACCCTGATATCGTCTGGGTAGGCCTGGGGACGCCAAAGCAGGATTACTGGGTGGCTCGGCACCGGGGCCTTTTGAACGCCCCTGTTCTGATCGCCGTAGGAGCCGCCTTTGACTTCCTTACCGGTCGAATTCCGCAGGCCCCTTCATGGATGCAGCGCAATGGCTTGGAATGGCTTTTCCGTCTATCCAAGGAGCCTCGCCGACTGGCCTATCGCTATCTTGTTTACAACCCCCTTTTCATTCTGTACATATTAGCCCAGATTTCCGGGCTGCGTCGATACCCTCTTTTGTGAAGACCCTAGGCTGATTTGAAATTGCTACCGCTTTTCGCAATCACAGCGACAAGCCTTAATTTCCACAGAGACAAAGAGGGTGCGGAGAAGAGAGTTGTTGCCGCATACTGAGACACCCCTTTCATTTGCCGGTATCTCCCGGCAAATGAAAGAGTTGAATTTCTCTGTGTCCTCGGCGCCTCTGTGGTGAAGTGACGGAATTCTGGATTTAGGACCTCAACATGAAAAACGGCAAAATGAGCCCTTATGAACCTCTCTTGATGACCTTGCAGCGGGTAGGGGATGCCCTGCTTGGGGCGTGCGTATTTCTTTGTCTGAGCTGGTTTTATGAGATGTTTATCCCCAACTACCTGATTGCC
>JALOPA010000175.1 GCA_025454125.1 Thermodesulfobacteriota bacterium | reverse complement strand
GCCCGGGCGATCACCGCCCGCAGATCCTCGGGCGAAAAGGGCTTTGAAATGAAGTCAAAGGCACCTTTTTTCATGGCCTCCACCGCATGCTCCAGGGTGGCATAGCCCGTGATCACGATAATCAGCGTATCCGGATGCTTTCCTTTCACATGGTTCAGGAGATCGATGCCCCTCATCCCGGGCATCATCAGGTCGAGAAGAATGATGTCGAAATGCTCCTCCTCGATTTTTTTCAGCCCTGCGTAACCGTTCTCCGCAAGCCCGACCTCGAATCCCCCCAAAGTGAGGATGCTGTGGCATCCGTCACGGATTCGCTTTTCATCGTCCACCACCAGAACCCGGGGTCGGTAGGCCGTTTTGGGTTTTGTTTGCTCTTTCATGACGGGGTGTTCCTCTCATCGTTTAAAGAACCTTGTGCCAGGGAGGGGTCCGGACTTTCCTCGGGCGCGAAAAGAGGCAGATCGACAAGAAAGGTCGTGCCCTGAGGGCCGGTTTCCTTTACCGAAAGGTGACCCCCGTTTTCCTGGATGATGCCTAGGGACGTGCTCAGGCCCAGTCCCGTGCCCTTTCCCGGCTCTTTGGTCGTGAAAAAGGGATCGAATATTTTCGGCAAATTCTCTTTAGAGATGCCGCAGCCGGTATCCACGATCTCCAGGTAAACCCTCTTGTTCGGTTTGTCCCGGTAAGTGCGAAACGTCAGCAGGCCCTCTCCGTTCATGGCCGCGCAGGCATTCAGGATGAGATTAATGAGCACCTGGGCGAGTTGGTTTTTGTCTGCGTGCACCATCATCATCTCTTCGGACAGCTCCTTGACGACCACGATGTTCCCGAAGAGCTTCTGGTCACGGATCAGGTTCAGACCCTGATGGATCAGCTCGTTGAGCGGGATGATTTCTCGAGTGGTGGTCGATCGCCGGCTGTAAGCGAGCAGGTTTTTCACGATGCCTTTGCATCGATTGACATCTTCCACGATGTATCCCAGATGTTCAATCAGGGGATCGTCCTTGTCGATTTTCTCCAACGCCAGGCTTGCATAGAGAAGAATCCCCGTGAGGGGATTGTTGACCTCGTGAGCCACTCCCGCCGCCAGTTGGCCCAGGGATGCCATCTTCTCGGACTGGGAAAGTTGGGCCTGGGTCTCTTTCAACGCTTTTTCAACGGCGAGTCTGTAGCGGAGGTCATTGTAAATCCCCATGGTGGCCACTTCCTTCTTTTGTTCGTAAATGATGGACGCGGTCACTTCCACAGGGATCACTTCCCCTTTGACATTCAGAATGTTGACCTTGGTGGGAGGGAGCTTGCCTTTCCCCCCCCTCTTGCCCTTCCGCATCTCCCGCATCAGTTCTCTGGCCTTGCCTGGGGGGTAGAGATCGATCACGCTTCTCTTCCCTTTCGCTTCTTTTACGGAAAAACCAAAGAGATCTTCGGCCGCTCGGTTCATGATCAGGATCGATCCTTCCATGTCCGCCGCCACAATGGCGCTCGCCGAACTCTGGATGACCTTTTCTAGGAATTCCCTGGTCTCTTCGAGCGTCCTTTCCAAGGTCTTGATCCTGGTCACGTCCCGCAGGCTCTCCATGATGTAAAGGATGCTGCCGTCATCATCCTTGATGGGAGAGAAGACCCTGTCTTCCCATGCCGTTTCGCCGTTGGCGAGGGTCACCTCCCGGAGGATGGAATGCCCTTCGCCGATGGTCAGGACTCCGGGAAGGGGGCAAAGATACGCGGAGCAGGGTTGTTTGGAATTGTAGAAGATCTCGTGGCACGTCTTGCCGACGATGTCTTTCATGAGGACACCGAATTTGTCCAGTAGTTTCTGGTTGGCCGTGACAATGGTCTTCTCCGGTCGCAGGATCAGGGTCGGAAAAGAAAGGGAATCGAAGACCCTTACCCGCCAATCCTCCGCTTCAACGGCTTTTTCGTTCATCGGTTTTCACCCGCGAGTCTCTGGTTGTTTCTGAATGAAGGCCCTGGGAATCTCAAATACCTCCGAGAGAGAGGCAACGGCTGCCTCTGCATTCCCTTCAGGCAGCACCAGGTAAATACAGGACCCGGAGCACACCGCCGCCGTCATCTTGACTCGCCTTGCCGCCAATCCCTTCACCGCAGCGTCCAGGATGCCGTGGCGATCTCCGAAATGAGGGCCGTAGAAAAACACCATCTCCACCGGTACGCCGGACCGGGCCGATGCGTCCTTGCCCGCCAGGACCTCCTTCAGGCGGTCTTCAATGGCCCGGGCCCAGATCGCCGTGACGATGAGGCAGATCTCCAAAACCTCTCCCCGACGCTGTGAGAACACCAGTAAGAAATTGGCGCCCTCCTCTCCCAAACGACAAAAGGTCTGCCCGAGGGACTCCATCTGCTCTTGCTTGACGAGGACCCTCAGCAGGGAAAGATCCGACATCGTCTCAAACCCATAGGTCTTGATCCGGGATTCCCGATATGCAGCCCTTGTCTCCAAAGCATCATCCAAAAAAGAGGGAGGATATCCGTTTGCAGTGAGGTCAGGAGGCCTCCGCTCCCGGATCGAAATACCCCTTCAGAGCGGCGGCGGCCTGATCCGAGTGCGTATGGTCGGTGATAAACGTGATCGCGGACAAGGAGGAGCAGACGCCGCGCAAGGGGATACCCGCTCTGGCCAAAGCGGCGAGGCCCAGACCCAGCCGTTTCAGATCAAAGCCGTGCGGAAACAGGGCTACGAGATCCACCCCTGCATAGAACTTCACGCCGGTGCTGAAATCACGATTGGGGTCCGCCTTGAGGCGGGCTCCGTCCGAATCGGCCACACAGCAGGCGAAGCGGATCTCTTCCTGCGTCTCCCCGCCCATGAACAGGCTCATGCTGATCTCCGCCCGGGCCAGTTCACCGAGCATGCGGGGGAGACGCTCTCCCGCATAGGAGCGATCGGCGACCTCCATGAGGGCCAGCCCGCCGCTCACCCTCAACCCCTCCAGGGCGATTCTCTCCGCCGGTGAACAGTCCTTGCGCTCTCCCACAGCGACCTCTTAACGGGTGTAGTCCTTCACGATCTCCAGCAGGCTGTCCAGGTCGATCGGCTTCGGAATGAACTCGTCGGCCAGAGCCGTCTTGCCGTCCATGTGCGTGTAGTTGGTGGACGTGACGGCTTCGCCGACCGCCGTCAGCAGGACCACGGTGATGTTCTTGTACTGGGGGTCGTTTTTGAGCTCCTTGCAGACCTGGTAGCCGTTCTTGTTCGGCATCATCACGTCCAGAATGATGAGGTGGGGTCTTTCCTGCCTGATCTTGTCCCAGGCCTGAACCCCGTCATAGGCTTTGGCCACCCGGTAATTTTCGCTCGCAAGCTTCATGGAGATCGCCTCCACGAGATCCGGATCATCATCCACCACGAGGATAAGTTTCTTATCGTCCATTGATTGGCCTCCTTGTTTTGTTGCTTCCCTGCGTTCCGCATCGCCGCCCCGCCACGGAGAAACGAACCGGCCGCTGGGGATTATCTCCGTCACACCACAGGTCTCGGATAGAGCCCGGCTTTCTCCACGATCTCGGGAACCTTCTGTTCCCACTCGATCGCCATGATGTGGAACCCGTGGACTCCTTGCACCTCTCTGAGCTTCTGGATGGTTTCCACGCAAATCTTGAGCCCCTCCTCAGCCTGTTTTTCCTTGGGGACCCCGGACATGCGTTTGATCATCTCATCCGGCACGCTCATGCCGGGGACCTTGTTCTTCATGTACTTGGCCATTCCGGCCGACTTGAAGGGTGTCACCCCTGCGAGGATGTGGATTTTTTCATGAAGACCGCGGTCCCGCACCCCCTGCATCCACCTTTCAAATCTCGGGAGATCGTAAATGCACTGGGTCTGGATGAAATCCGCGCCGGCCTTCACCTTCTTCGCGAGACGGGCCACGCGCAGTTCAAAGGGATCGGCAAAGGGGTTGGCCGCTGCGCCGATGAACATCTTGGGAGGATTGAGAATCTCGTCTCCCCCCTGGAATTTCCCGTTGTCCCGCATGCCCCTCACCATCTGGATGAACTGGATCGAGTCCAGGTCATACACGTTCGCCGCCATGGGATGGTCTCCGAAGCACGGATGGTCCCCGGAAAGGCAGAGCATGGTGTTGATCCAGTGCGAGTAAGCGCCGAGAATGTCGCTTTGCATGGCCAGCCGGTTCCTGTCCCGGGTCACCATTTGAAGGATGGGATGGAGGCCCATCTGCCGGATGATGAGGCAGGCGGCAAAGCTGGACATGCGCACCATGGCGGTCTGGTTGTCCGTGACGTTGATGGCATCCACATAGCCCTTGAGCTTTTCAGCCTTCTCCATGACTTTTTCGGGGAGGGCGCCCCGGGGAGGGCCGCATTCCGAAGTCACCGCCAGGTGCCCGGCGGCCAGAACCTTTTCCAGTACGCTTTCCGTTTTCATGACGCAAGATCCTCTCTGATGATTCGTCGGGGCCCGCCGTCCCGGCTGGTTCGCCAGTCTTTTGCCGGCATGATGTCTTCGTAGCGTTTTTCCAGCCCGAGGGCTTTCAGCCGGTCCCAGATCAACTGCCACGCGCAGTCCACCTCGGCGTTGATTTCGCATTTCCCCC
Organism: Thermodesulfobacteriota bacterium; assembly: GCA_025454125.1. Next base: position 1,069 of record JALOPA010000175.1, on the reverse strand, counting down.
GCGTCGACCCGCCGCAGGGCCCGTTCAGAAGCCGTTTGGAGCATCGCGCCACAGGGCAGATGCCGCCGGTCAGCCCGAGCACGCAGTCCCCGCACCCCTGGCATCGCTCGGCCCAAACCCCCTGGCGTTCCGAGGCTCCCATGAATTTCGTGTTCACCGCCGGAAATACCGGCTTTTCCTTGAAGCGCCTGGCCACTTCCTGAACGCCGCACCCGCAGGCCATGGAGAGCACGGCATCGGCCTGATGGATGGCGCTCACCAGCTCCTCGACGTACTCCGGGTCACATTGGCGCTCCAGGGTCATTTCCTTCACGTCCAGGACTTTCCCTTCCTTCATGCAGGCCATCTGAAGGGCCGAGGACAGAAGGCCCACCTCTTTACGGCCTCCGGCCGCACAAACGGTGACACACTCGTTGCAGCCCACCAGAAGAATCCGGCTAAAAGGCCGGATGGATTCCATGATTTCTTCAATCGGTTTTCGCTCTGCAGTGATCATTGTTTTCTCTTCTCCTTCACGCCGTCCATCAACCGGCCGCAGCCCGCTGGCCCCCTTGCCCCGCCGCCTTCACCGGATTGGGTCCCAGGCGCCGGATTTTTTCCGTGAATTCGGTCGCTGTAGCCGCAAAACGTTCGCCCATGCCCGCAGACATGGTCATCATTTCAAGCCTCTCCCCGCCGATGCCGATCTCGTCGAGGAGCTTCTTCACATAGGCCACCCGGCGGCCCGCCTTGAGGTTGCCGTCCTTGAAGTGGCAGTCGCCTTCCAGGCACCCGGCCACGTAAACCCCGTCGGCGCCTTTTTGAAAGGCCTTCAGGATATGCATCGCATCCACCTTCCCGGAGCACGGAACCCGAAGGATGTGCACGTTGGGAGGATAGGAGCGTCTCATGCTCCCTGCCATGTCCGCGGCCGTGTAGGCGCAGTAGTGGCAGCAGAACGCCACGATCACCGGTTCAAAAGATTTCACTGGAGCACCCTTTCCAACAGGCCGTCGAGTTTGGCCGTAATCTGGTCGTCTTCATATTGCATGAGCTGGATGGCTTTGGCCGGACAGGCCGAAGCGCAGAT
>JALOPA010000174.1 GCA_025454125.1 Thermodesulfobacteriota bacterium | reverse complement strand
TTGGTTCCATGCTTCGTTCAAACCTTTCCAAACGGGTGAAGGTCATTGAACATCGCCGTTTCAGACAACCGACCCAGGGGAATTGCAAAGCTGAAACTTCTTTTTGCCCTATCCAGAACGCCCCACGGCCTGCTGGACATGGCCACCCCGGGCCTTGCGGCGCTCCTGTGGCTCGGGGAGTTCCCGCCTATTGGGACCATTGTTTTAGGGTTCATCACCGCCTTTGCAGGCTACACAGCAGTTTACGCTCTCAATGACCTGGTCGATTATCGGACGGACAAGGAAAAGCTCCGGTCCGGCGGCTTTCAGGACTCACGGAATTACCTGGACGCAGCCATTATCCGCCACCCTCTTGCCCAAGGCTTTTTGAGCGTCAGGGAAGGATTCCTCTGGGCCGCTGCATGGTCTGTGGTGGCGCTTTTCGGCGCCGTCCTTCTCAACCCTGTTTGCGTCCTGATCTTTCTGGCAGGGTGCGCGCTTGAAGTCGTCTACTGCCTGATGTGGCAGGTCACCCCTTTCCGCAACCTCGTCAGCGGGGTGGTGAAGAACTGCGGGCCTGTGGCCGGCGTCTTCGCCGTGGATCGCGACCCTTCTTTTTCCTTTCTGGTTCTTCTCTTCTTCTGGCTCTTTTTTTGGGAAATCGGCGGACAGAATATTCCCAATGACTGGGCTGAGATCGAAGAAGACCGAAACCTTCGGGCCAGGACCATGCTGGTCCAATACGGCGCAGCCATAGCCAGCGCCATTGTCCTTGGGTCCCTCGTCCTCGCCGTGAGCCTGAGCCTGCTGCTCCTCGCCGTGTCGATCCCAGGCCCGGCTCTCCTCAGTTTAGCCGTCGGCTTGGCCATCGGCATTGTGCTGCTCTTGCGGCCGGCCTATCGACTTTACAGAACCCGGGAGCGTCAGGATGCATTGACTCTGTTCAAGAGGGCAAGTTATTATCCTTTGGCTTGCCTCATCCTGGTCACGATCGGAATCCTGATTCAACATTAGAGGGGAAGAAAGAAATGGCAATCAAAGAGTTCAGCCCTGAAGAACTGGCTCAGTTCAACGGTCAAGACGGAAAGCCGGTCTATATCGCTCACGGCGGCAAGGTGATTGATGTGACAGACAGCAAGCTGTGGAAGGGCGGGATTCACATGAAGCGCCATCATGCAGGCAAGGACCTCACCACGGAGATCCAGGCCGCCCCGCACAAGCTGGAGGTGCTCGACCGGTATCCTCAGGTGGGTGTTCTCAAAAAAGACCCGGCTACCGAAAGGAAACTTCCGGCTTCCCTGAACTGGCTTCTGTCGCGTTTCCCCATGCTCCGGCGCCATCCCCACCCCATGGTCATTCACTTTCCCATCGTGTTCATGATCGCGACAGCAGGGTTTACGGTCCTCTTTCTTCTTACCGAGCACAAAGGGTTTGACACGACCGCCTTTCATTGTCTTGGAGGAGGGCTTCTCTTTACGCCTGTGGCCATTGTCACGGGATTTTACACCTGGTGGCTCAACTACATGGCGAAACCCAACAGGCCAGTGACGATCAAGATGCGGCTTTCTTTTCTGCTCTTCGCCGTTCAAGTCGCAGCCTTTGTGTGGCACGTGATCGTCCCGGATATTCTCACGTGCCTTGGAACCATCACGATCCCTTACGTGATCCTGATTCTCTCTCTCGCTGGAATAGTGACGGTCATTGGCTGGTACGGAGCCATGCTGACGTTCCCAATAGAAAAAGATTAGCAGGTTACTGAAAAGAACTCCGCAACCTCTTTGCTGTCATTCCCGCAGAGGCGGGAATCCGGTATTTTCCGATTTTTCTGGTCTTCCGCCTGTCCATCCTCCGTAGTCCCGCTACCTGCGGGACGGAGGACGGGTGCGGGAGTGACAAACGGATTCTATTCCGAATCCGTCTTACAAGGTGCAAGAGCATTCCTCATGGTCGATCTGAGCCGACGACATTTCATCAAGATCCTCGGAATCGGAAGTCTCGCTTTCGCGCCGGGATGTTCTTCCCGGTCCGAAAAAAATCTCTACGCCTATGTGCAGGCTCCTGAGGACATGGTGGACGGCAAGGCCACATGGTACGCCTCGACCTGCCGCGAATGCCCTGCAGGCTGCGGAATCCTGGCCAAGAACAAAGAAGGCAGAGTGATCAAGGTCGAAGGAAATCCGCTGCATCCCATCAACCAGGGCAGACTCTGCCTCAGGGGGCAGGCCGCTGTGCAGGGCGTTTACCTCCCTGACAGAATCCGGAGGCCGCTGCTCAAACAGAAGGATGGATGGCAGGCTCTCTCTTTTCAGGAGGCCGAAGCACTTCTGAAGGAGAAGATCGATGAGGCGGTTCAAAAGGGTGAAAACAGGGTCCACATGCTCACAGAGGTTGTGGGAAAAAGCCTCTCAAGCCTTTTCCAGGAGGCTCTGCGGAAGTGGAAATCGCAGGCTCCCTTGGTGTTTGAGCCCTTAGCCTACGAACCGTTGAAAACGGCCAACCAAAAGGTCTTTGGCACGGACGGGCTCCCCTCTTACAGGATGGAGGAGGCCGACTTTCTGCTCTCCTTTGGCGCGGATTTTCTGGAGACATGGTTGTCTCCTGTGGAGTACGGCCGGAAGTTTAAGCAGATGCATGCGGTCAACCAGGGAAACAAGGGTTTTTTTGCTCACATCGGTCCCTACCAATCTCTCACGTGCGCCAACGCCGATCTCTGGCTGTCTTGCAATCCCGACACGGAAGCCGTCATAGGCCTCGGATTGATCAGGGAAGCCTTGCAGTCCGGGGCAAAGACGAGTCTCCCCTATGACTTGATCGATGCCCTGCAGGATATCACGGCTCCTTTCACCAGAGAAAAGGTCGCTGATCTTTCCTGTGTTGACCTCAATCTCTACGGGAAGCTGGTCGCTCGTCTCCGGCAGGCGCGCAAACCCCTCATTCTCGGCACAGGAACCGGTGCCCTGGGAGCAAACAGCCTGCTTGTGAACATGACCGCAAACCTGCTCAATGCGCTTCTTGATCCCAGCCTGGCGCTCCTGGACTTCCGGCGCAGGCATTGGGTGGAAACGGCGGCAAAGCGATCCGAGGTTGCCGCCCTTTTTGAGACGCTCGGCAAACAAGGGGAAGGCGTGCTCCTGCTGAACAATGTGAATCCTGTGTTTTCACTCCCTCCCTCAGGTGGCGCAGAACAAGTGATGAAACAGGATTCTCTCTTTGCCGTCAGTTTCAGCAACTTCATGGACGAGAGTGCGCAGCTCGCGGACCTGATTTTTCCTGTCCGACTGCCTTTGGAAACCTGGGATGAATACAGCGGCGCTACGGACATTGTTTCCATGGTGCAACCGACAATGGCAGGGATCACTGACTCGCCTTCCATCGGCGATCTCTTTTTGAAACTCGCTCTCGGTGAAACGAGCCCTGCAAAGCATTTTCAGGAATACCTCTCCATGCAGCTTTCCTCCTCCGGGCTCATCAAGGATCGGGCCGGCTGGGTGAACCTGCTCAGGCAAGGAGGCCTGTTCGACAGGCCATCCTCGGCCGCACCCGACCCTGAATGGATTTCGGGGAGCGAGGTAAGAAGTGCTCTCAGGGGCTTGTCGCTGACAGGAGCCGCAGACCTCACCTTCCTTGCAGCTCCTTCGCTCCGCTTCTTTGACGGCAGAGGAGCCAACCTTCCCTGGCTGTGCGAGATTCCTGACCCCCTGACCAAGGTCGCATGGCAGTCGCCCGTCTCCATCCACCCGCAGACCCTGCGTGAACGAGGTCTCAAGGAGGGGGATGTTGCGGAATTCAAGTCCCCATGGGGGACGATGGAAGCTCCTGTCTATGGGACGGAGGGGGTCAGGCCCGGGGTTCTCGTCATGAGCCTGGGACAGGGCCACGAGATGTTCGGCCGCTACGCCGAAGGTGTGGGCACAAACCCTGTGAGGCTTCTCCCGCCTGAGACCGAACCTCTCACGGGTTCGCCTATCTTCTCTGCAACCCTAAGTCTCCTTCGGCGCACCGGCCGCTCTATTCCATTCTCTCACACGGACGGCAGCAAGGTGCAGCACGGAAGGAAGATTGCCCTCTCGATCGCGATAGCGGAACTGGGCAAAGGAAAAAGGGAAGAGAAAAAGGGGCTCGGCATGTGGGATTTCCCCCTTGTGCTCCCCCTCCCTGAAGGATACGACAAGAAGCGGGATGTCTATCCGCCCCACGACCACCACACCTACCGGTGGGCCATGGTCGTGGACCTTGACCGGTGCATCGGATGCAACGCCTGCGCCGCAGGCTGCTACGCCGAAAACAACGTCGGCATTGTCGGCCCCGACAGAATCCGCGAGGGCAGAGAAATGGCCTGGCTTTCCATCGAGCGGTACCTCGACGAAGAGACGATGAAAAAGATCACCTTTCTCCCCATGCTCTGCCAGCACTGCGACAATGCGCCCTGCGAGTCCGTCTGCCCTGTGTATGCGCCCCATCACTCCAAGGAGGGTCTCAACAACCAGATCTACAACCGCTGCATCGGCACTCGCTTCTGCTCCCAGAACTGCCCTTACAAGGTGCGGCGCTTCAACTGGTTCGACTGGAAGTGGCCCAAGCCCCTCAACCTTCAGCTCAATCCGGATGTGACGGTACGAAGCAAAGGCGTGATGGAGAAGTGCTCCTTCTGCGTCCAGAGGATCAAGGAAAGTCATGGAAGGGCAAAAGATGAGAACAGAGAAATTCGCGACGGAGAGGTCCAGCCCGCTTGTGTTCAGACCTGCCCTACGGGCGCTCTCGTTTTCGGAAACCTCATGGACAGGAAGAGCCGCGTGCGACAACTGGTGGAAGACCCGAGAGCCTATCAGGTCCTGGGATATCTGAACACCAAGCCCGCGGTCTTCTACCTCAAGAAGGTGGTTCAGGAGATCTGACGGATGCCAGGACTGACTTACAGCCAGATTGATCAAACCGTGCTGGACACCCTGCGTCCTGCCTCTCTCCGATACTGGGCTGTCATTGTCCTGATGTTTTTCGGGATCCTGCTTGGAGCCGCCTGCTGGGCCTACCAGATCGGCGTGGGCATCGGCGTGGGCGGCCAGAACATCCCTGTGGCCTGGGGAACCTACCTGATCAACTTCGTCTTCTGGGTCGGTATTGCCCATTCGGGGACCCTCATCTCGGCCATCCTTCACCTCTTCAGGGCCGGGTGGCGAAACCCCATTGCCCGTGCAGCCGAAACCATGACCGTTTTCGCGGTGTGCGTGGCAGGGCTCTTTCCCTTCATCCACCTGGGCCGCATCTGGATGGTCTATTACATCCTTCCCTACCCCAACGAGAGAACCCTTTGGCCTAATTTTCAGTCGCCTCTTGTCTTCGATGTGATCGCCATCAGCACCTACCTGATGGTGAGTTCCCTCTTCTGGTACACAGGCATGCTGCCCGACCTGGCCATTGTGCGGGACCGCGCCACAGGTCTTCGGAAAAAGATCTTTCACATCCTGTCCCTGGGATGGACAGGCCGCTTCGAAGAATGGCGCCACTACACAAGGGCCTATCTCTTCTTCGCAGCCCTCGCCACTCCCCTGGTCATTTCCGTTCACAGCGTGGTCTCCTGGGATTTCGCGCTTGGAATCGTGCCCGGCTGGCACAGCACCATCTTCGCCCCTTACTTCGTGGCAGGCGCCATTCACTCGGGTCTTGCTATGGTGCTCACTCTCATGATTCCCATGCGCACGATTTTCCG
>JALOPA010000173.1 GCA_025454125.1 Thermodesulfobacteriota bacterium | reverse complement strand
GAACAAGATCAAGGAAAAGGTCTTGGTTCTCCGCCGCCCGAACCACGCCGGTGGCGATGGCCCTGATGCGCCCGGTCTCATACCGTTCCATGTCCGATCTGAACTCTTCGAGCGCCTCCAAGGCTCTCTCGATTCCGCCCTTCTTTAACATCCTGTTTTGCGGGGATTCAAAATCCTGCGCAAGCCGGATATAGGCTCTCTTCCGCAAGAGGCTCCTGAGGCGGCCCGCCTGCCAACGGGCAATGAGCAGTCTCGCCGTGTGACTTCCCAAGTCTATGGATGCCAGGATATCCGATGACGGCTCAGGTCTCATGTCGCAGGGGCGCGGCCCCTTTTCTCTCTCTCCTGAAATTCCGGGAACCGTATCAGAGGGAAGAGCCTTTTTCAAGACCCAAATGGTTGAGAACGCTCTTGATCCGGGCCTCCAGGTTGATGACGAAGGCCGGCTCAGGCTGCTTGGGCATGGGAAGCGGATCATACTCGACGCTCTTGATCCTTTGCACGACCCGCTGGAGATCTCCCCTTTCCTTGAGCCAGTACTCCTCCACCTTTGCCTTGAACTCAAGCGCCGTCTGAAGGGATCTCTGAAAAAAGGCCTCGACGTCTTCATCCACGTACACGTACCGATGCCCCTGGCACAGGATGCTTGCGCCGACAGAGGCAAGCCGTTTCAAAGAACCCAGGTACACCCCATAGTCCGCCAGACCGTCCGCAGAGATGTACCCGGAGCTCAGCGCACAGCCGGCCGACTCCGAAGCGATCAAGATCTTTTTCTCCGGCACGTAGTAGCTCATGAAATCCCACGTGTGACCCGGGCTGGCGAGCACCTGCACGGTCAAGCCCTCGCCCAAGTCCACCTCGTCGCCGTCTTTGACGATCCGGTCGATTTCAAAGGGGTCGAAAGGATCCCGGCACAGGCGCTCCTCCGGGAACTCCGAGAGAATGTCCCCGGCACTCTCGCTCAGTTTTCGTATGAGGGTGAGGGCATTCGGCCTGCTCAGGATGTCTTTGGCCTTTTGGGACGCGGCCGCCTTGAGACCCGGAAAAGCCTTTTTCAGGAACGGAACCGCTCCACAGTGGTCAAAATGGACGTGAGTGATGAACACCATCCGAGGGAAATCCCCGTTCAGGACGGACGTGATCGAATCCCGGTAGACCTTGCCGAGCAGGGCCAGGCCCCCGTCAAAAAGGACGGGATGCTCGCTCTTGAGAAGATAAATGGGGTTGTGCGACCAGCCGGCGACGAAAAAGCCGTCCCGCAATTCTCCTGTGCTGTTGAAGATCAAACGAAACCACTCCTTTTTCTCGCCACGGTCCGTCCACCAAGGTTCATGAACGGGATGCGGGCAGCAGGTCGCAGGGGGCGAGTCCCCCGTCGAAGTTTCTGTCGGCCCCCCTCGGAACAAGGCCGGCTCCCTGCTCACTCCCAGGGCCCGAAGGTTTTCCAGAACGTCTCGTCCCCTCTCCTCCATTCCGGGCCGAACTTCTTGTCGTAGTAGGAGGCGAAACGTTCGAGCCACCGCCACCAGGAGCTTTTCCCTTTTTCCTTGGCTTCCAGGATGTCGGCCAGGTAGGTGGCGATGTCCTGCATCTTGTCTTTGGGGACAAAGGAAGCGGCTCCTTCCTTGAAGGATTTTACCGTGTCCTCCGGGCTCAGGGCATGAGCGGTGAGCATCACCGTGAGGATCTTTTTCCCGGCCGTCATCTCCAGAAGCCTGTACCCATCCACCCCCATGATATCCAGGATCGCAATGTCGAACGCCCGGTCGTCGAGGTATCTCTTCGCTTCAGCGAAAGTCGAAGCCTTGACCACGGGACACATGCTGAGCAGATCCTCGAGAGTCTCCAGCACGTCCGCCTCATCATCCACCACCAGCACTTTCTTATCCTTCAAGAGATCCGTCGTCATTTTCTTTCTCCTATTGGCGCGGTTTTCTGAGTGAGGGGCGCACCATCCCCATGATGGATCGAATCTCCGGGCAACGGAAGATCCATGCCATCAAAAAATACACCGCCACGCTCGCCGCAATCACACCTGCCAGGGTCAGGGCACGAGACCAGAGGCTTCCCGGCTCCCCTTGGCCCAACCATTTTTCGTTGAGACCGTAAAGGACAAGCCCCATGACCACGGAGGCGGCGAGGCTCCTGCCCGCGGAGGAGGCCATGGACTTGAGATCCAGGAGATCGCCCCGTCTCCTCAGAATGAAAATCAGGAGCAGGAGCTGCACGGTCGAAGACAAGGAAAGGGATAGGGCCAGCCCGCCGTGCCTCAATGGCCCCATGAGCAGGAGGCTCAGAAGGGCGTTCGCGATCATGGTGATCGTCGCTACCTTGACCGGCGTTCGGGTGTCCTGAAAAGCGTAAAAAGCGGAGAGCATCACCCGGCTCGCGCTGAACGCCCACAGACCCAGGGAATAGAACAAGAGGGCTTGAGCGGTCATCAGAGTTGTTGTGCGGTCAAAAGCGCCCCGCTGGAAAAACACCTCGATGATGGGGATTCTCAGAAGGATCATCCCCACGGTCGCGGGCGTAGTGATAAAGAAAACCAGTCGGAGCGCATGGCCCAGGGTGTCTCTAAAATCCGAAAGATCCTTCCCCGCCACCTGTTTGGCGAGGGAGGGAAGGGCTGCCGTGCTGACGGCAATGGCAAACACCCCGAGAGGGAACTCCACGATCCGGTCTGCATAGTAGAGCCACGAGATGCTCCCCGGAGCAAGAAACGAGGCCAGGAGCGTGCCGATGAACTGGTTCAGCTGGTAGACCGCAGAGCCGAAAATCGCAGGCACCATGAGAAGGCCGATCTTTTTCACGGACGGGAGTTCCGGCCTCCAGAGCGGCCGCAGAGACAGCCCCTGCTTCAGGATCCACGGAATCTGAAGCGCGACCTGCAGGAGGCCTCCGATGAGGACGCCGATGGCCACCCCCACGACAGGCTCCGAGAGCCACGGCGAAATCCACAGAGCCCCTGCGATGATCCCCACATTCAGCAGGATCGGGGCCGCGGCGGGAGCGGCAAAATGCCTGAGAGAATTCAGAACCCCCATGAAAAACGCCACCAGGCTCACCAGCAGGATGTAAGGGAAGGTGATGCGGGTCAGGAGAACGGTGAGTTCGTATTTGTCGCCGGTTGAGCCGAAACCGTAGGCCTGGATTCTCACAATCCACGGGGAGAGCAGCACGCCGAGAATCGTCACCACCACGAGCAGAAGGGAAAGCAGGGTGAGCACCGCTCTGGCCAGTTCAAAGGCATCCTTTTTCGATTTCTGTGTCAGGGTCTCCGTGAAAACCGGAATAAAGGCGATGGTGAGGGAGCCTTCGGCAAAAAAGCGTCTCAGGAGATTGGGGATGCGGAAGGCGACGAAGAAGGCGTCGGCCGCCGTTTTCGATCCGAAGAAGTAGGCCAGCACCATATCCCGAACCAGTCCCAAGATTCGGCTCAGGAGCGTGTAGAACCCCACGATCCCCGCAGCGCGACTTACATTTTCCTTTTCAGTTCGAAGGGAATTCATTGTGACAAAATCTGTTGACAACCCGATGGGTTTGGTCTATTTAGATCATTTTACGGAATTCCGTTAACCTTTCCAAAAGGAGATCAGGATTTGGCTAATCATCCTTCCGCCCTCAAAAGGGCCAGACAGAGCAAGACCCGGAAGCTCAGGAACCTCACTCACAAGACCAGGGCAAAGTCCGTGGTCAAAGAAGTGCGAGGAAGTTCAAGAAAGCGGTTTCCACGCTGCACCGGAGTGCCACAAAAGGCGTCATCCACAGGAAAAAAGCTTCCAGGAAAATCTCCCGCCTTGCCCGTGCCGTCAACAGGGCCGCCTCGGCCAAGCCCGCTTAACTGCAAAGCGAAAGAATAAGCGTTTCCAGGATCACCTGCGCGCTGGCCCCCGATTTCAGACGATCGTCGGACCAGCGCAGCCGGTCCAGCGCGCTTTGCAGTTGCTTCTCGTTCCAGCGCGGGGCCTGTTCCATCAACTTCCTGACCGGGAAGCCGCTCAGCCCCGTCTTCTTCTGAACGTCCTGCGCTCCTCCCCTCTTCGACAGAACCCCCTTGGTTTGCCAAAGGAGTCTGATCTGCCGGTTGAGCATCGTGATGAGCCCCAGGGGAGCCTCCCGGAGATCCCCCTCTTCCAGGTATCTCTTGAGGATCCGCAGCGAGGCGCCGCAGTCCTTTGCGGAGACGGCATCCATGAGCTCAAAGACCGAGTAGACCCGGCTGTGAGCCACCGCCTCCTTGATCTGGTCGAGGCTCACCGCTTTTCCGTATCTCAGGCGAAGCTTTTCCATCTCCGAATAAAGCTCTCTCGGCCTGTTTCCCATCACCGCATGAAGATACGCGCAGGCTTCCGCGCCCAGGGTCATGCCCAACTCCTCGGAAGCCGTCTTCTTGATCCAGGGCAGGATCTGGTTCCCCTTCAGCTCGTCGAAGAGTACCGCCGCCCTTTCGGATCTGAACTTCTTGTAGAACTTCTCATTGAAGTTGGTCCGGTTGGACAGGAATATCAGGCACGTCGAGGGCGAGGGCTTTTCAAGGTAGGGAAGGAATCTCTCCAGTTGCGCCGCGCTGAAGGCTTCCGTCCTGCGGACGATAATGAGGCGGCGCTGGGCCAGGAAGGGCATGGAACTGGCCTTGTTGATGATCTGCTCCGGCCCAACGGGCTGATCCCCGGATCTGTCGTCTCCATAAAGGATTTCGAGATTGAAATCCTTTGCCGACTCCGGCACCAGCATCGTCTTCAGGCCGGCCAGCATCCTCTCCATGCGGAACTCTCCCGGCCCGTAAAAGAGATAGAAGGGAGCCACCTGCCCTTTCTTCGCCGCTTCCAGGACATCCTCTGGCTGAAGATCACCGGACATCAGAATCGTTCCATAGTTCGCAAATAGATCCGTTTGGCCAGCCGGCTGGCAATTCTCTCCAGGGCCTGCTGCTCGGTGTAGCGCATTTCCAGCGGATCGCCGCTGACCGCGTAGCTGGCTTGATCTTCCATGCCCGCTTCGCGCCAGATGACTTTGCCTGATCGCCTGTCCATCAGCTGAACCTCCAGTCTCACCCTGAGTTTGCGGGACTTGGTGACTTCGTAGGTGGACGTGTAGCCCCCGACCGTGACGTCCTGGGACCGATAGGTCAGAGGGTCGGCCCGGACCTCCACGATCCTCCCCACAAGCACGGCCTGAGCCTTGTCCTCGGTCACAATGGGCACCCTGCCGTGGCTGATGAACTCCTGCCGGATCATCTTGGTGAAATCCGCTTCAAACCCGATCTCGCTGGAGGTGCTTGAAAACAGGGGGATGGCCAGGCTCTCGAGCTGGATCCCCACGGGCTCGCCGTCGGCCCTGAACTGATAGCCGCAAGCCGCAAGGAAAAAAGCGGCCGCAAGAATCGCCCAGTCTAAAACCCGAAGTATAGGTCTTATAGGACTCATACGACCTATTCCTACACCACCACGTTGACCAGTTTTTGTCCCACCACGATCACTTTCTTCACCGGCTTCTGGCCGATGAAGCTCCGGACCCTCTCGTTGGACAAGGCCTGCGCTTCGATCTCCTTTTCCGTGAAGGAGGCCGGAACCTCCATCCGGTCCCTCACCTTGCCGTTGACCTGAAGCACGATGAGCCTCTTGGCCACTTCGAGCGCCTCGTCCCGGTGGGCGGGCCACGCGACCTCCAGGAGCAGGTCCTGGTGACCCAGCATTTTCCAGAGCTCCTCCGTGATGTGAGGCACCACCGGGCTCAGGAGAAGCACCGTAGTCTCCACGGCTTCCTTGACGACCGACCACGCGAGGGTTGAGGGCTTTTCCGAACCCGCCAGGACCTTATGGATGTCGTTGACCAGTTCCATCACGGCACTGATGGCGGTGTTGAAGTGAAACCGGTCTTCGATGTCGTTGGATACCTTCTTGATGGTCTGGTGGGTCTTGCGGTGAAGGTCCTTCAAGTCCTCCGGCAGCGCTTCCTCTCCGCCAAAGAGGGCAGCGGCCTTCAAGGGCTCCAGGTTCTCGTCCACCAGCCGCCACACGCGGTGGAGAAACCGGAACGACCCGTCCACTCCCTGGTCGCTCCACTCCAGATCCCTTTCCGGCGGAGAAGCGAAGAGACAAAACATGCGCACCGTGTCGGCGCCGTATCGCTGGATCAGGTCTTCCGGGTCCACCACGTTTTTCTTGGACTTGGACATCTTGAGCGTGGGCCCCACGATCACCGGCGACTGGCAGCGGGTGCACCGGCCGTCCTGCACTTCCTTGGGGAAGAGATAGCCGTGGTTCGGGCACTCCTGCGTTTCCTTGCACACCATGCCCTGGGTCAGCAGATTGGTGAAAGGCTCGCTGAAGGTCACCTCGCCGAAATCCCGCAGCACCCGCGTGTAGAAGCGGGAGTAGAGAAGATGGAGGATGGCGTGCTCGATGCCTCCGATGTACTGGTCCACGGGCAGCCAGTACTCGACCCGCTCCTTGTCGATGGGGCCCTGGTCATAGTCCGCGCAGGCAAAGCGGTCGAAGTACCAGGAGGACTCCACGAAGGTGTCCATGGTGTCCGTCTCTCTCCTGGCCTTGGCTCCGCACTTCGGGCAGGAGACCTCGTGAAAGGAAGCCTCAAAGGGCAGAGGAGACCCGCCGTTGGGTCTGAGCTCCAGATTCAGGGGGAGCACCACGGGAAGGTCTTTCTCCGGCACAGGGAGGGTCCCGCACCGCTCACAGGTGATGATGGGGATCGGCGCGCCCCAATACCGCTGTCTCGAGATGTTCCAGTCCCTGAGCCGGTAGTTCACGGTCTTGTGCCCGATTCCTTTGGACTCCAGATCATCCGCGATGCGATCCAGCGCTTCCAGGTTCCGCAGCCCGTTGAAAGGGCCCGAGTTGACGAGGATCCCCTCTTCCACGTACGCCTCGGTCATGGTCTGCTCGGACAGATCGCGGTCCAAGGGCTTGATCACGACCCGGAGTCGCAGGCCGTACTTCTTGGCAAACTCGAAGTCCCTCTGGTCGTGGGTGGGGACCGCCATGATCGCTCCGGTCCCGTAATCGAAGAGGACGAAGTTGGCCACGTAGATGGGGATCTCTTCCCGGGTCATGGGATTGATGCAGTAACAGCCCGTAAACACGCCCTCCTTCACCGTCAGATCCGCGGTGCGGATGTAGCTGTCCACCTTGAGCGTCTTCTCGATGAAGGAAAGGACTTCCTGTTCCTGAGGCTGCCCCCGGACGAGGGTCTTCAGCAGGGGATGCTCCGGGGCAAAACACAGAAACGTCGCGCCAAAGAGCGTGTCCTGCCTCGTGGTGTACACCTCGATCACGTCCTTGGATCCCTTGACCGGAAACTGGATGATGGCGCCGTAGCTTTTGCCGATCCAGTTTTTCTGCATGGTGAGAACCCGTTCCGGCCACCCCGGCAGCTTGTCACAGTGTTCCAGCATCTCCTCGGCATAGTCCGTGATTTTGAAAAACCAGCTGTCCATCTCCTTGAGCGTCACTTCACGGTCCGAGTGTCTCCAGCATCGGCCGTTCTCGACCTGCTCCTTGGCCAGCACGGTCTGGCAGCTCTCGCACCAGTTCACGAAGGTCCGTTTCTTGTAGGCCAAGCCCTTTTCGAACATCCGCGTGAACACGAGCTGCTCCCAGCGGTAGTATTCGGGGTTACACGTGGCCACCTCGCGGTCCCAGTCATAGCTGAAGCCCATGCGCTTGAGCTGGGCTTTCATGTAGTCGATGTTGTTGTAAGTCCACCGCGCCGGGTGCGTCTTGTTCTCGATGGCCGCGTTCTCCGCCGGCAACCCGAAGGCGTCCCAGCCCATGGGGTGAAGCACGTTCTTGCCCTTCATCCTCTTGTACCGGGCCACCACGTCCCCGATGGTGTAGTTGCGCACGTGCCCCATGTGGATTCTTCCTGAGGGATAGGGGAACATCTCCAGCAGATAGTACTTCTCCCGGTTGGGGTTTTCGGTGACCTTGAACAGCTTCTCCTTTTCCCACTGCTCCTGCCATTTTTTTTCGATTTCCTGAGGGTTGTATTTCATACGATTCCGCTACCTTCCATCCTTCTTGTCTTCGGCCGCTGAACACAAGGGGTGACCCGTGACGAGTCCCGAGCGAGAAGTCCGTGTTTTGTTCTTGGAACTCGTCCCTTGCCCCTCGACCTCGCTCAGGGCCGTGAGCGTGCCGAACGGTTCCTTGTCCCTCTTCACGGTGCTGGGCGATTTTCAGCAAACACCCGGTTCTGTTATTTTAAGACACGAGGCATGGACGAAAGAATTCTTCTTTCAGCCATGCCTCTGGTGAACCTTGTCTCCACAGGGTCCGGCTAACGTCCCGGGTGCTTCGCTTCCTCCACCTTCAGCTCGTTGTAAATGTGATCCAGGATCCCGTTGATGAACGCGCCCGACTCCTCCGTGCCGAAGCGCTTTCCCAGCTCCACCGCCTCGTCAATGGAGACTTTCGGCGGCACATCCTTCCTGTACACCACTTCGTAGACGGCCATGCGCAGGATGTTCCGATCCACGCGGGACATCCGCTCCACGCGCCAGTTCTTCGAAGACCCGCGAATCAAACGGTCCAGGTTCGCCTTGTTTTCGCAGACGCCCTTCACCACTTCCCTGGAGTAGTCCCTCACCTCCTTGGGCGGGCCAAAGCTCTCGCAGACCCGATCAAAGCTCTGGCCCGGATCGCCTGGGTTGTACTCCATATGAAAAAGAACCTGGATGGCGAGTTCCCTCGCCCGACGCCTTTTTCCCATGACCTTCTGTTCTCGATCATCCCCTCTCTGCCGGCACGAGCCGAGCCGGTGCGCATAATCGTTTAGCTCTTTGAAATGGATGGCTCAGGCCGTGGGAGCCCCTCTAAAAACAGAAAACGAAGAGCGTGCGGGAAAGACTCTGCAAATAGGGGGCAGCGAAGAGTGGCACGGACAAGCAGAAGTCGCTTGTCCGTGGCACCAAAGCGCCTCACCCATGGCCTGGAGCTCGCCATTGAGGTGTGGCGTCTTCGTTCTTCTGTTTTTAGAGGGGCTCCTATGGCCATTTTCTGTTTTTATTTCAAAGAGCTAAACGGTTACCGGTGCGCGTCCGGGACTCCCCCCCGGCTCACCGAGGGCTTTGCAGACCTAGAGTTGCTTGAAGAGGTTGACCATTTCCATGGCCGCCAAGGCCGCATCCCAACCCTTGTTTCCCGATTTGGTGCCTGCCCGCTCAATGGCCTGTTCCAGGTTATCCGTCGTCAGCACCCCGAAGGCGACCGGGACCTTGGTCTCCAGGGACACCACGGCAATTCCCTTGGACACCTCTGCCGCCACGTAGTCGAAGTGAGGCGTGGAGCCCCGGATCACGGCGCCGAGGCAGATCACCGCGTCCACTTTTCCGCTTTCAGCGAGTTTCTTCGCGGTCAAAGGAATCTCGAAAGCGCCGGGC
>JALOPA010000172.1 GCA_025454125.1 Thermodesulfobacteriota bacterium | reverse complement strand
CCACGGTGGTGTCCAGATAAGCTGAAGTCATGGCCTTGGTCACAATGTCCTTCTGCTGCTTTACGGCGTCGAAGAAAAAATAGTAGTTCTCTAACCTCGTTCCACTGCTTTTCAGAGAATAGCAAATTCCGGAAGACACGGTGCTGCCCGGATTGCCGATGTACATGTGGATCTCGTCCAGTTCCCTCTTTCCCGATACGAGAGCCTCATCGATGTCAATGGAGAACATGAAATAGTGAAGCTTCTCATTCACCTCTACCGGACAGCGGACATAGGGCCGAAGAATGCTGAGCAGCTTCGTAATGGAGCGCTCCCGTTCCACCCTCCTGTAATCGTAGACGTAGAACTCCCAGCGAATGACATCGCCGATCTTCTTCAGTCCCCAGACCGTGTGTGAAATCCCGAACTCTTGCCGGATGGCCCGAATGAGATCGGAGATGCGCGCATCGAGTCCGGTGAACTCAAAGGAGTGAAAGAGAAGGTTTGAAGACCTGAGCTTGTTGTCGCAAGATGCGAGAGGCTTGTACTCCCACAGGCAGAAGTCGTAAAAGAGATCTTCCGGAGTGCTGTATTCCAGGTCGTGCATGAGCTTGCCCATAGGCATTTCCTCTGGAGAACCCCTTGCGCCGCTATCAGCTTTCAGCTGTCAGCTATCAGCGGCGTCAACAGGTCCCTCTCGTCCCCGTATTTCTCAAGGTACGCACTGGACAGTCCCCAGCACTCCCTCACGCGACAGGCGCCTCTCTGCCGGTGAAAGCAGGCCCCGAACCCGCACTCGCTGAACCCCTTCCAGAACATGTCCGGAAGCACCGTCACAGGAAACAAGCCGTCGAAAAAGCCAGGCTCGCCCCTGGAAAGACAGGAGGGAAAACTCTTGAACACCAGCGCCTTCCCAGCATCCTCTCCCAGGGACAGCAGTCCGGGGAGGAGAGCGGCGAACTCCTTCATGCTCACCACAAGATTTCTGGTGTCGCTTCTTTCCATGGGAAAGTAATTCCACAACTGGATCTCGCTGACCCCTTCGCTGAGCAGGAGGGCAAAGAGCTCTGGGATGTCAGGGAGACTGGCTCTTGTCAGTACCGTATTGGAAATGACGTTGGCATTGAATTCCTTCAGGTTCCGGATGCCTTCCAGGGTTTCCTGGAAAGCGCCGGGCACTCGCGCAACCGCATCGTGAACGGCTTCAAGGCCCTGGATGCTCACAAAAAACTCATTCACGCCGCAGTCGACAAGATGCCTGATGTAGTCCCTGTCGGCCAGCCTTCTGCCGTTCGTCTGTATTTGGATCTTCTTGAACCAGCCCAAGGATCCGGCAAATCGAACGTACCTGTTCAGATCCCCGAAGGTGGTCACCTCTGCACCAGAGAGAATCAGGTTCTGATATGTAGCATCCTCCCTGATTCGGTGCAGAACTCTCTTGAACTGGTCGAAGCCAATGGTGGGAAGCTCTTCCTTCATCTCCCCGAGCATGCAGATCGTGCAGCGGCTGTTGCAGCCGAACCAGATGGAGATGACGACGTAGGTGCTGAGGTCTACCCTGGCATAGCGCGTCATGGCGGGTTCTCAACTTCTTTCCTGCCCGGCACACCCCAGGTAGGGCGCACCCGTTTCGTTAGGATGCTCTTCAACGCCATAGTAGACGGTCAGAAATTCTTTGCCCTCTCTGTCGATGCCCCCGCTGACGTGTCCGAATCGTTTCGACTTGACCGAATCGTAAAGGGCACTAAATCTTTCAGGGGTAATCGAAAAGTGCCGGCACATCTGCAGAAGCAGGGGGTGGAGATCTTCCAGCCGAAGCTTCGCCCGGTACATATTGATGTCGAAAGACCGCCTTGGGTTGTTGTCTTCGCTCACCTCAAGGTAAAGGATCTGGTCATGGCCGGTCCTGCCCAACGCTGCCTCCAGAAACCCCTTCGCAACCACCAGAGACTCCCTTTCCATGGAACCCTCGTAGAGGCCTGCCAGCCTGGACATCATCTGCTCCGGCGAGATCAGGGGATAACAGGTGTACCTTGAGAGGGCCCGTTTTCCGCTCCCTGACGCATCCCACTTGAACCCCAGGTACAGGGTGAAGGAATCACCGCCCGCCGGTCGGTTCAAGAACTCCGATTCCCATTTGGGCGGAAACTCCAGGTAGGCCTTGTAGAGGGAACTCCCCTCGTTTTCCTCGAATCCGAAATGAACGTATTTGGCAAACGACAGGTGCTCCTTGTACCGATCCAGGAATTCCTCAGGCATGCGGATGCGGCTGCAAATGTCCAACAGTCGCTCACGGGCCTGAGTTGTTATTTCCTCTTTGCTCAGGGTCACGAGGAAGCGGTTAGGCAGCAGGGTTTTCTCGGTGGATTTGAAAGACCGCTCAAGCCCATACACTGCTTCGAGCTTCCCCACAAGGCCGAGAAGCAGGCGGGCTCTATCATCCAGGACTTCTGCCCCGCGAGGCGAGGCAGGCTCGGTGGCCGGGGGTTCCTTGTCCAATGGGCCGTAGGCGAGTTCGTGAGCCCGAACGGCGTTTTGAAGCGCACCGGCAAAACGCTTGGCCACCAGAGGACTGAGCACGATCCTTTCCATGAACCCCAGCCTCTGTTCGGGCTCGCCCCTGGGAGCAGGAACGCACTGCCCGAAGAGAAGCACCACCTCCTCCCGGCCGCTTGCCGCATGGAAAGCGTTGGAGTACACGGTTCTCGCCTTGGAGCTGTCCCAAGGAACCCGGGTTTGCCCTTTTTCTTCTTTTGCTTTCATGGAATCCGGCGTTGCCGAACGAGCCTTTCTTTATTCATCCGGACTGACAAGAAGGATCTTCTCGAATGGTAGGCTACCCGATGCTCTTTTGTGCAGCATCGGGCAGCCTTTTTCATCAGTGGCTCTTGGTCTTGGTGGATTCGGCCGGCGGTTCCACGCCTTCGAGGTCCTGCATGATCGACCAGATCACAGCGATCACGGCATTGCGCACAGTAATAAAGCGTTGGATGAAACCGTCCTTGGTCAGGCCGTCCAGGTAAATCCGCTGCGTGAGCAGCACCGCCTGCATGGGCTCGGCGACCCCTGCAAAATCGATGTTCATCATCAAGAGGCGGAAACGAAGCTTCCACAGAATATCCCGTCTTTTTTCGGCGGGCAGGCTTTCGAACTTTCCCCGATGCTCATCTGCAACGTTTACACGCGCTTCCAGGTGGATCAGATCCGGTCTCACTTTGCTCTGGCCGATCAGCACCCTTCGTCCGCCCGCATCTTCGGCCCTGATCAGCCACGCCAGCTCAGGATGGGCCTGCTCGGCAATGTTCCATCCTTCGGCCATCAACCAGCTCTGAATCTTGTCTCTCACGTCTTTTTCAGCTTCGCTCATGAATGGTTCCTCCTCAAGAAGTTATCGGCCTCCGATCATTCGCACGAAAGGCCTCCAGCAAAAAAGTTGTGGTTATTATACCTGAAAGGAAGAGGTTTGGAAATGGGAATCTCTCGCCTCGTTCAGACAGGATTAACAGGATTTATGGGATTCTTGGCCATGTAGACCAAGAGGCCCTGTGCTTGTGCATAGGGCCCCAGACGACAGATAGCGAAGCCCTTCTACACTTTCTTCTTGCTTCCTCCGTTAGCTCCAGGAATCGAGATGTTGACCTTGCCTGTCGGGTCAAAGGGGTTATCCTTCTTTCCCCCCAGATCGACCAGGAAGTCTTCGAGCCAGGAGGCTTTGTTGTCCTTAGCACCCCAGAGCGAGATGGACATATCCCTGCCGGCCAAGTCGTCCACTTCAACCGGTTTTGGACTCTCAGGCGTGCTGTCGTTCAGGCGCCGTGTGCTGGCATCCAGGTTTCCGCTCATGAGAGCTCCTGCGTTCGGGTCAAGATCTTCAAACCCGAGCACATGCCCCATTTCGTGCATAACTACCGTCAGCAGATCCATATGGCCAAAGGCGGGGCTGGTTGCCAGAGCCGTCTTTTCCACATCGCTCAGGCTAAGCCCGAACTCCACGTCATTGAACGGCGTAGCGTCAACAAACCAGCCCCACCCAGCTGCATCCAGGTCGATCAGCACCAAATCCGGAGCAGCTTGGCCTAGAGCAATGCCGGACAGGTCTGCGATCTGGAATCTCACCTTGGTGAGCGCCTCTTCGGCGCTGCCATCGAGGATGACCGCCTGACTCCACCTTCCGATCGCTTCTGCTACGATCCCTTGCAGCTCCTCATCCGTTAGAGCATTTGCCGCATCGGCCTTACCGGCCGCCGCCTGTGAAGCCATCAGGTTTTGAACAGGATTTACCGTGACCTTGAAAGTGTCTTCTACGTGCAGGCTGGCGCTGTCCGTTGCTCGTATCGTAACCTCAGCAACCCCATACCGATTATCGAGGTAGTCCAGGAGGAAGGTTAGCCGGAGTTAAGCCAGCTTGAGAAACCATGTAACCGGCGCCACCGGCCGTGATGCTGGTCGCGAAGGTGTAGTCCAGAAAATTTGCCGTCTCGACGGCATCTGTGGACTTGTGATAATATGGGTTACTCCAAACGCCGTATTCAATAAGCAGGACGGCCTCGAATCCCCTCTGGTCGAAGGGTGCATGGTCGCTTTGTCCGATCGACCCACTGTCGACAGCGGTAATCCCTCTGCCATAACCTAACGCGTTGAAGGAATCCAGCATCTCCTGCATGATGGGATCATCCGTGCCGTCTCCATCATAGATGCGCAGGGTGTTGTGGTTCGCCCCTGCTGGATTGTAGGCAATCATGTCGAAGCTAATCATCCCTAGGATGTTGTCCGATGCGTGTTTGTTGGCATAGGACGTAGATCCGACAAGTCCTTGCTCCTCACGGTCGAAGGCAATGTAGACGAGCGTCGCGTCGAACTCAAATGTCGAGAGGATACGAGCCGCTTCCATGACGGCGGCGACACCGCTGGCATTGTCATCAGCGCCGGGGTTATTCACAGAATCGTAGTGGGCTCCGAGGATGTAGATGTCATTTGGCCGAACCGCTCCGGGTTGGACACCGACAACATTGTAGTAGGTCTTGCTGCTGTAGGTGAACGGGTCGAGGCTGGTCGCCAAGCCCAGATCTTCAAAGTAGTCGAAAATGTTGTCCCGTGCGAGGTCGTGTTGAGCCCCTGTCAGTCCGCGGTTGTCCCCCAAGTGGGTGTACAGGAGGTCTTGATGAATATCGGTATAACTGGCCTGACTGATTTGGTCTAGAAGCGCCAGAATGGGAATCGAGCCGGACGCGGTCACGGTGTAGGCAAGCTCGTCTCCGTAGGGGAGGTCCACATCGGCAAAAAACTCCGATAAATCGATGACCGTATCAGAGGCATCTTCATCCACTGTCACATCAGGAATGCCGCTGCTCGTCGGCATGTCGTTCACTGGAGTCACCATCACGCTAACCGTCGCCGTATCGGTCAAGGCCCCGTCACTCACGGTGTACGTAAAGGTATCCGAACCGCTATAATTTGCGGCCGGGGTGTAGCTCAGCGTGCCATCCCCGTTAATCCCCACCGTCCCGTGATACCCCTGTGTGATCCCAGTCACCGTCAGCACGGCGCTGTCCACATCCGTGTCGTTCCCAAGGACCGCAATATTCACCGCTGTATCCTCGGGGGTCGAGATGGCATCGTCCGCCGCCTCCGGCGCATCATTCACCGCATTCACCGTAATCGTCACCGTAGCGGTATTGCTCTGCAGCACTCCATCACTCGCCCGGTACGTAAAAC